>CAZNMB010000041.1:0-8169 GCA_964574095.1 uncultured Dehalococcoidia bacterium | reverse complement strand
AGATCGGTGGCGACGCCTCCCTTCTCCACCTTCAACGCCTCCTCGCTGCCTCCGGCGTCCACAACGTAGACCACCACGCCCTCTTTGAGAAACTGGCTGGCCACGGTCACCGCAGAGCTGAGGACCCCGCCGCCGTTGTTGCGGAGGTCCAGAATGATACCCTTCGCGCCGCCGGCGATCGCGTCTTCGAGAGCGGAGACCAACTCCGATCCGGTCTTGTTCGAGAAGTAGAGGATCTCTATGTGGGCGATGTTGTCGGGGAGCATCGTCGCCAGGACGCTTGCGATAGTTATCTCCTCCCGCGTTATGACCAGGTTCACTGGATCTGCGCTGCCTTCGTGCAGCACGTTCAGGGTGACCTGGGTGCCCGGCTCGCCCCGCACCTTGAGCACCGCCTCGACGAGGTCCATGCCTTCAGTCGTATTGCCGTCGATCTGCAGGATCATGTCGCCCGGGATGATGCCCGCTCTCTGGGCCGGAGAGCCGGCGATGGGAGCAACGACGAGCAGCTTCCCCTCCTTGCTGACGGTGATCACGGCGCCTATGCCGTCAAAGGAGGTCTCGAGGGTGCCCTCCAGCTTGTCCTTGTTCTGCTGGTACAGCTGGGCATCGAAGTACGCCGAATAGGGGTCTCCCAGGGCGTCGATCATGCCCTGGATTGCCCCCTGGCTCAGCTTGTGGAGGTCGATCTCGTCGCCTGCAACGTAGTCCTGGGTGATAACCTGCCACGCTTCCTCCACCAGAGCGAACTCCGATCCGGAGGGAGCGCTCTCGAACCAGTGCGTGCCGAAGCTCATCGCCAACAGAGCGACGGCAAGCACCAGCAGGAGTGTCAACAGCAAAGGGGTTCTGATTGTGTTTCGCATGGCTGCCCTCTCGCGCAACGCGCGATTCGATATTAGCAGCTTCTCCGCGGACGCGCAATCGAATTGACAGTCACGTGAGTGGACTGCTATTCTAGTTAAGGCTGATTGAAGCTGACTGCTAAGGAGGAATTGATGGCCGGGATCACTTCGTATGGAGCCTACGTGCCCCTGTGGCGGCTGAGCAGGGAGGCGATAATGAAGGGGCTGCGTGGCGAGAAGGCTATCCGGAACTTCGATGAGGATAGCACTACCATGGCGGTGGCGGCCGCTATCGATTGCCTGAAAGGACAGGACCGGGAGGCGATAGACGGCCTTTTCTATGCGACCACGACGTCACCGTACCGGGAGAAGCAGATCGCCACTTCCATAGCGGCGGCTGCCGATCTGCGGGGGGATGTCATAACGTGCGACTTCGCCGGCTCGCTGCGATCGGGTACCGCCGCCTTGCGAGCGGCTCTGGACTCGGTGAAGGCCGGCTCGGCCCGGAAGGTGCTCGTCGTGGCGTCGGACTGCCGTATGGGCGCGCCGGGAACGGAGTTCGAGCAGAACTGCGGCGACGGCGCTGCGGCCGTGGTCGTCGGGGATACGGGTGTCGCCGCCGAGGTGACGGAGTGGCATTCGGTATCGAACGAGATCCAGGACGTGTGGCGCCGGGACGATGACGACTTCATCCGGTCGTGGGAGGACCGGTTCTCGTACTCGAAGGGGTATCTTGATACGGTGACCAGGACCGCGTCGGCGCTGATGGCGAAGGCGGGATTCGGCCCCGGTGATTCGCTGAAGGCGGTCCTCGCCGCTCCGACGGCAAGGATGAACGGAGAGGCCGCGAGGAAGCTGGGGTTCGATCCCAAGGCCCAGGTCCAGCCGCACTTGTTCGACGTGATGGGCAACACCGGCTCCGCCTACCCTCTGATGCTGCTGGTGAGCGCGCTGGAGGAGGCGAAGCCGGGGGACAGGCTGCTCCTCAGCAGCTACGGCAATGGGAGCGACGCGGTCGCTCTGCAGGTGACCGGGCATGCGGCGAAGGCGGCGGGCCGGCGCGGAATGAAGGGGCATCTGGGGACGAAGAGGACGGTCGATGACTACCGCACCTACCTCCAGTGGCGGGGGCTCCTCGTGTTTGAGGCTTCGCCCACGCCGCCCGGTGGGTTCATCTCGGCGTCCGCGCTGTACCGCGACCGCAGCCAGGTCTTTCCCCTGCACGGCCTCAAGTGCCAGGAGTGCGGCGGCATCCACTATCCGCCGCAGAGGGTGTGCCCGAAGTGCCGTGCCAAGGACCGGTTCGACGAGGTGAGGCTGTCCGACAGGAGGGGGAAGATGTTCACCTTCAGCGCGGACAACCTGTGCGCCCGGCGCGAGGCGCCGCGGGTGACGGCGATAGTCGATTTCGAGGGCGGCGGGCGCATGGCGACGTTGATGACCGACAGGGTGCTGGAGGAGATAGAGGTCGGGATGCCGGTGGAGATGAGCTTCAGGAAGCTGGCGTCGCAGGATGGGATGCACAACTACGGTTGGAAGTCGGTTCCCCTTCGGGGCTAGAACGACACGGAAGAAGGAGAGCAGGTAGTATGCCAGGCATCAGAGACAGGGTAGCTATAGTTGGCATGGGGTGCACCCGGTTCGGCGAGCTCTGGGACAAGAGTGACCAGGACATGATGGTTGAGTCCTGCCATGAGGCGCTGGCGGATGCGGGGCTTGACATTAAGGATATTCAGGCGGCCTGGCTGGGCATCCAGGGCGCCGAGACGGGATGCTCGGGGGCGCGGCTGGCCCGGGCTCTCAAGACGGACTACATACCCGTCACCAGGGTGGAGAACTACTGCGCCACGGGCATCGAGGCATTCCGGGGCGCGGCCTACGCGGTGGCGGCGGGCATATATGACATCGCGCTGGCGTGCGGAGCGGAGAAGCTGAAGGACTCGGGGACGACGGGCCTCACCCAGATGGGCGGCGAGCCTCAGTTCGGGAGCTGGGTCTGGGCTCCGATCGTCGCTCCGGCCCGGTTTGCCCTCTCCGCAACCAGGTACTTCCACACCTACGGGTTGACCCCGCAGGAGGGAAAGGAGATGCTGGCGCGGGTAGCCGTCAAGAACCACCATAACGGGAGCATGAACCCCAGGGCGCATTTCCAGCGCGAGATAACGATGGAACAGGCGATCAACGCTCCCATGATCGCGTGGCCGCTCGGCCTCTACGACTGCTGCGGGGTGAGCGACGGTTCGGCGGCGGCCATCGTCACGCGCCCCGATATCGCGAAGCGCATCAGGGACGACTATGTCCTGGTCAAGTCCTTCGCCATATCCTGCGGAGCGGGGCCGCAGGGCGTGATCGCGGATGACTACGACTACGTTCATGTTGATGAGATCGTGCGTTCCGGGCAGATGGCCTTCGAGGAGGCGGGCATCAGGGACCCCCGCGCGGAGGTCGATATCGCGGAGATACACGATTGCTTCACCATAACCGAAGTGCTGATCTGCGAGGACCTCGGTTTCACCGGGCGGGGGAAGTACAAGGGGGACATCGAAGCCGGTGCCTTCGATCTCGGGGGAGAGGTTGCGGTCAACGCGGACGGCGGCCTGAAGTGCTTCGGCCACCCCATCGGGGCCTCGGGCATCAGGATGGTGTTCGAGTCCTACCTGCAACTGCAGGGGAAGGCGGGCCCGCGCCAGTTGCCGAACGTGAGAATCGGCCTCGCCCAGAACTACGGCGGCCTGCCCGGCGGAGGGGTCTCCGGGGTTGCCATCGTCGGCGCCAGGGACTAGGAGGGCGTTCGCGGTCGAACTAGGGGGGTATGCCTGGAGCATCCGCTCCAGGCGGTGGCCGAATCGGGTGGTGCGACGTGCTCCGCTATCTGCTGGCAGGCGTGCCGGCCACCGGTGAGTGCAGGGGTCGGAACTTGACATAATGCCGCTGATGTGGTATGCTATACTATGTCGCTGAAGACGATAACGGTCAACCGCAAGGCGTACCACGACTATCACATCGAGGATAGCGTGGAGGCGGGGCTGGTCCTGACCGGCACCGAGATCAAGTCGATCAGGGCCGGAAGGGTGAACCTGCGCGACTCATACGCGCGGGTGGAGGGCCGGGAGCTGTGGTTACTGGGCGCTCACATCGCCCCGTATCCCGGGGGCAACAGGTACAATCACGAGCCCAAGCGGCCGAGGAAGCTGCTGCTGCATCGCGGGGAGATCGAAGAGTTGGGTGGTGCGGTGCTGAGGAAGGGGCTCACGATAGTGCCCCTGAAGATGTACCTTAAGAATGGAATAGCGAAGGTGGAGCTCGGAGTCGCCCGGGGCAAGAAGGCCTACGACAAGCGCGAGGCGATGGCGCAGCGCGACGCGCAGCGCGAGATCCAGCGCGCGTTCAGTCACAAGGCCTCGGGCAAAGGCGGGAAGAAGTAGCCAGTCCTCTTCACGCAACCACATGGGGACGTGAGGTTCGACAGGGGGGTTTGATTCCAGAGTTGCAGGCCGAGGTGCCATCAACCTCGCAAATCAGGTGGCAAACAAAGTAACTGGCGAACGACAGTACGCCTTAGCCGCCTAACTTAGGCGGCTACGTCCGCCCCCGCCCCTCCTCGATGGGTGGGGAACGGGCGCCGATGAATCGAGGTACAGCGGTCCCGACGCCGATGAGGGCCGTCAAGTGAAATCGGCTCAGCTTTGCCGCGCTCGGCTGGCGGAGAGCGGCAAAGCGATAAAGCGCAGCCGGATAAGCCTGTAGAGACTCTGGATGGGATTCTTCTGGACGGGGAGTTCGACTCTCCCCCGTCTCCACCAGCAATACCAGGGAGGCCACACGTGGCCTCCCTTTCGCTTGCTCGCCGGGGTAAGGAAGCGGGACTCGGGGTTGCGGCCGGTCGGCCTCGATAGGGAAACGACGGCCCGCGGCCCTAGGCCAACTTGATGACCGCCACAATCAGTCCGATGACTATGAGCCAGTACATGATTCGCTCGACCCAGAACGCACGCTGCCGCCCGGCAGGCTTCTTCAGAGTCTCCTCAACAACCTTCAGGGATCTCTGTATCTGGCTGAGCTGCGCCTGCATCTCCATCATATGACCGCCAGCGGACTCTCTTGCGCTCTCATCTCTCGCTTCCATGTCGCAGCCTCCTGGGTGACAATCTGCACGACGAATCCTCTCTCTTCACGTACTTCCTCGGATCATCCACGGGCACACAGCTCGTAATCGCCCGGATATCCATGCAGCAGTATACATACCGGGCTGCAATGTCGCAAGCGATGGGCCCGCGGGGGGCGAGAATCGCCACCGGTCGGCGGGTGCGACGGCGCCTGAGCCGGGCCGCTGCCGCTGGCGGAATCGGTAGGATTGATTGGGAAGCCGGCAGTCTGATTGGGTGGATGCCGCTTGACACCCTGCGGGGCAGGTAGTAGTGTTACTTTCACTGGCTGGAAGGGTGACGTTGAAGCGGTTGCCGGTTCTCCTGGCCCTCTCGCTTGCCCGGGGGACCATCGTGTCATTGGGTCAGGGCTGCCTCTATGTCCTCGTGCCGGGGACACCCGCCTAGAGTCCTGAACCGTCATGCCGCCAGGTTGTGCCCGGAGCCCGGTCCACGCTGATCAGAGGGGGCTATCCGCCATCATCCCCGATCTTTCCTCGCGATGGCCGCTTGACCGGCGGTCTGCTCCGGGCAGTCCGCGGGCGAGTGCCGCCCGTTCGCGACGCTTGGGTACCGGGGGTTGACAAAACGAAGCAGAAATGTTATTAGTCCACTAGTCCGCGTCGACGTCAGGGCGGACTGCGGGCGATGTCCACTTACCATGAAGCGCGAGTCAGCAGTCCCGGAACTTCGTGGGTGGACTATCATTGCGGAAGTCAGCCAGTAATCGGAGTCAGAGTAGGAGTAGGAGGTCTGGGACTATGGAGAAGAACGAGGGACGACTTGACAGGCTGGTGAGGGTGCTCCTGGGTGCCGTCCTGACGGGGGTGGGATTCGGGGCCGTGGGTGGTGGTGGCGGCATCGCCCTTGGGGTGATCGGTGTGATCGTGCTTCTCACCGGAATAACGGGCCGGTGCCTGATCTACCGGTTGATCAACTTCAATACGCTTGGCGTCCGCTGAGCAGGGCGGCGCTTGCGGTCATAGTCCTCTCACCCGCTATCAGACATCGGCACGTTCCGTATCCCCGTGCTGATTCCGACTGTCACAGTCCTCGATCGATCCTGCATTGTTCGCCACAGCTCAGTCTCGCCGTGCGGCGGGCTGGACCGCCGCCGGCCCCAGGGCCGATCCCAGTACTCTCGTGCCCCATACTTGCGTAACGGAAGGGTAAGGGTCCGGTGCGGAACAGAAAGTATGAAAGTAATATCGACAACGCGCTGCTCACTCTCTATATTCGACGGTAGGCGGCGATCTGCCGATACCGGAGAAACGGGGGTGACCGAAGATGAAGAGACCAGCAGTAGTCTTGATGGTGGCCGCGATTCTGATCCTGGCAGTGGTGACTCCCGCCCTTGCAGACAAAGGCGGTGCGCCCAACGCCAACTCAGATTGGGGGCACCTGCACAACGCCTATGGGCAGATGCACGGGCCGGGGTCGATCGGTGATGTCATGAGCAACAGCCATTGGGGCAAGGGGGACATGGACCCGCCGCCCTACAGGGGCGGGATTCAGCCCTATGCCCCGGACATCCTGCCCATTGCCCTGGATGGCGATTAGAGGCGCGAGAGATCATTCCGGGCGGGTCGGCTCCGGCGCCGGACGGGCGTGATCCAACCCGCTGCGGTACCCCTTGATATGCCAGGCTGCGGGCTGTAGCATTGCCGCAACCCGGTCCCAGAGCGTGGAGTCTGGAGATCGACAAGATTGACGCTCAGGGGTGAGGTCGTGGCAGAGGTGGCCCCCGCAGCCTTCGCTCCGTGCGTGCTGCTGAAGCGGGACTATTGGCCCCTGGACTAGGTTGCGCGAATCGGGGGGTGAGGGGTGGAGAGGACATGAGGGAAGGAGACGCGCTGTGAGAATCGATGATGTTCGCCGCGTGCTCGTCGTGGGAGCGGGCACCATGGGGCGGCAGATCGCGCTGCAGTGCGCCACGCATGGCTACGACGTGACGCTGTACGACGTGGCGCCGGAATGCCTGGACGCGGCTCTGGGCGAGATCGGAGGCTTTGCGGACCATCTCGTGGCCTGGGGAAGGTTGACGCGCGAGGAGGCCGATGCCGCGCTCCGGCGGATAGCGACCACCGGCGACGCCTCGGCGGCGGCGGCGGAGGCGGATATTGTTAGCGAGTCCGTTCCTGAGGACCCCGTGCTCAAGGGGCAGGTCTTTGCCCGGCTCAACGAGCTGTGCCCGGCGCGCACCATCTTCACCACCAACACGTCTCTCCTCCTGCCGTCCATGTTCGCCGAGGCGACGGGCCGGCCCGCCCAGTTCGCGGCGTTCCACTTCCACCAGCATGTATGGGAAGCCACTGTCGTTGACATAATGCCCCATCCGGGGACTTCGAAGGAGACCGTGGAGCTGCTCCGTGCCCTGGCCCAGCGGATCGGCCAGACGCCGATTGTGCTGAGCAAGGAGAGCCCCGGCTACGTGTTCAACGCGATGCTGAACGCCTGGATCGGGTCGGCGCTGGGCCTGGCTGCGAGCGGTGTCGCGACTGTAGAGGACATCGACCGTGCCTGGACGGTGGTGACCAAGATGATGGTGGGCCCGTTCGGCATTGTCGATGTCATCGGCGTGGACCTGGTATGGCACGTAGCCGAGTCCGTGGCGCAGGTGACCGGAGACCCTCAGTTCCGTGCGCAGGCCGACTTCCTCAAGGGGTACGTGGACAAGGGCTGGCTCGGCGTCAAGAGCGGGCGCGGCTTCTACTCTTACAGTTGATCGCGGTCTCCCCGGATCCGACTTCTCTCCCGCAGCCGGGGTTGCGCCGGGCGGCGGGAGCGCGGCGGAACAGACCGCCGGCCCCGTCATTCCTGCGGAGCTTGTGCCCGCGAAGGCGGGCAGCAGGAATCCGGACGGTAGGGTCGGTGCTGTGAAGCGCAACCCACCGTGCGGTCCCGACATTGACGGGTTCTCCGTCCACCCCGCCCCACGGCTTTACATAACACATGCCGGCGCGAAGAGCACGGAGTCCCGACAGTTCCGCATGTGGTGGGCAGTCAGGACTTATCCTCTCCGGGGTGTCGGCCTGATCGTACGGCGCGTGTAGTCCGGTAGTCCGAGCGCCACTGGAGAAGGTGCGAGGCGCCGCTGGCGGACTGAGAGAACGGACTGTACATGCGGTCACATCGGCGCGCATTGAGAAGCTGCGCGCCAGTCCCGGAGGCTGCGGAGT
>CAZNMB010000040.1:0-9524 GCA_964574095.1 uncultured Dehalococcoidia bacterium | reverse complement strand
CGTACAGGCTCGTGCCTTCTTCCACCTCGATTGACGCGACATTGTGTGTCCCCTGAGAGTAGAACTGAGGGACCACCGTCCACGACGCGGGAAGCTCGGCTTCTTCCGGCTCGTTGATCACAGCGAGTGATGGGGGCATCGCAGTCCTATCAATCCCCGGGGGGTAGAAGACGGCGATGTCCGCGGGACTCGAGGCAGGACCGGGCATTCCGCCGTCTGATCTAGTGCTCATCGCGTCTGATTGCTGCTCCGAGAAGGGCCTTGCCCAGGCACTGCCGCTCAACCGGCACAAGATAGATGACGGTAGACACTTTGGGGCAAGGAGAAGGCGGGGATAGCCCCCGCCGCTGCCAATTTGCCCCCCAGTCACTCTGCCACGATAGTCAGGGCTTGGCTCACATTGTACTCAGGCGATCCCGTCAAGTCAACCACTCTTGGGAGGTCGCACAAGAGGTTGCAGCGATATGGTGCATCGTTCCTTTTTCAGTCTGCGCGAGCCGGAAGCTACAGTTGAGCCGCGACAAAGGTCCGCACAACCGAACGTGCGGGCCTTCTTGCGCTTGGCACTGTGCGGCAGAACCATCGGCGGACCATAGTCGGCGAGTTGGGCTGAGAGCGGCGGCGTCCAGCTTGCTTTCACGCGAACGGCCGTAACGGCGATAGGATTCGAACCCACGATCTCTGGCGTGACGGGGCTATGTATCCCGCGTGGCCAATGATGGTCGGCACGCACACCCGAGACGACGACATTGATGCTGTCGGCGGCAAGGTCACCGCTTCCCCGCAGCCATCAGCTCCACGATCAATTCCAAATGTGTAATCACATTCTGCGCGGACAGGGGTTCGTCGTTGAAGTCAACTCCCCGGCAGGAGGTCCAGCACCTCTCTGCTGAACCTGGCAGGGGAGCCGCCACACATACCCTCCCTGTCACCTTTCCCTTCCTCACCGCGTGCGGCGAGGCCGGCACGACTCATGGTGCACCCCACAGACCTGGGCTCCCCCGTCGCCCCTCCCGTGCCATATGAGCTCAATCAACATCCCGTGCACCGACCTGGGGTGAACGAAGATGTAGGAGGGCCCGTCAGGGCCCAGCGACACCGGTTCCTCCGGCACAAGCCTCACGCCTTTCTCTCGAAGCCGGGTGACGGTTTCCTCCATGTCTCTGACGCGGAAGGCGACGTGGTGCAAGCCTTCGCCTCTTTCCCGTATGAACTTCGCGATCACGGCGTCCTCTGACAGTGACGAGACTATGTGGAACATGGTGCCTCCGATATGGGCGCACCTCACCGACATGTTGTCCGCGGGGACAGTCCACGTATCCTTGAACTCCAGGCCGAAGAGTTCCTCGAACAGGGCAACGGCGCCCTCCTGGTCGTCAACCGCCAACACGACCTCCTCCACATTCTCTATCAGTCCAGCCATTCATGGCCTCCCATCAGTTGTGTCTGCAATCTCAGGCGGTACCGGGCAGCAGCAACCTACTATAGTAACTCTGAGATAGATACACGGCTGCCAGGGGGTTGTGTCCCGTTACCCGGTCCTTCACTGCAAGAACCGTCATCGGCGCTCTGCAGTACCTGATGAAAAGCGTGTCGTGCCCGACGCACAGGCCCATAAGTATAGCGAAGTCTATGTCCTCCGAGTTCAATATCTCCGCCTGAGTTTTGGGGCTGCACATCGACTCGTAACGGCCCGCCCCCGATATCTTCTCCTCTTCTCGAATGCCAAGGACTTCTTTCGGGATTGCGCCTACCTTACAGCACACGGATGCCACGTCAAAACCCTTCGTCTCCAGTATGCCCGCGACCATACGCGCTTCATTCATCACGCCCACGCAAAAAGCCAGGCCGAGTTTCTTGAAGCCGTTCTTGCGGGCGAGCTGTATGGTCTCTTCTATTCGCGGGATCTTGGTCCTCAATCCATCCGGGGTCCTCTCGTAGCACTCGCATTCCTGTACTGAAGCCAAACGGGCGAACTCCCTCAACTCGTCCCTCTGATATTCCCGCACTGAGCTCTGTACAATATCTTCCTTCAATATGCTGGGGCAGAAGCCTGGTGCTCCATCGAAGTTGGGGCTCTCGTCCGCTGCGATGTTGGGATAGCAGAGCACCAACGGGCACTTGACACACTGTGGCTTACCGGACATGATGCTCCCTTCTATCTCCTGAGGCTACTGACCAGCTTCATTCATGACCAGTCAGCAGCAGTCGTACGCAGGCTTCTCAATACATGGGTTGTGTGGCGGCGTTGGCCTCCGAGTCTGTCCCAGGCACCAATGGTCTAACGAAACGGCACCTAATGTTACAATACAGGAGCTGCGCAGTCCATACTTGGCAGTATCCTTCGTTTGTGCAATAGAGAGGAAGGAACGGGCACTGCTGCCTGCTCCGATCTTCCTTCTCTGACTCCCCGACAACAGACGAGCGAACCAATTTCGATCCCTTGCTGCAGCGGATGCCGCGGCTTTGGCTCAGGCCCGGTCTCGGTTCATGACGCATGCCTGGGCCAAGACCAGGGCCTCCGTTCCGCTCATGTCTCGCGTTCTGTCATAGAGTTTGCGGCAATCGTCAATCCTCAGGCAACCGACCATTCTATTGAGCATCGCTTCCTCGTCCGCGTGGGGCGTCACCGGCACCTCTGGGAGCATCTCCTCCTTTCCGATCAACTTGGCATATATGATGCTGTGGGCAGCGGGCCTAGCCCGGGACCGCGCTGCCCACGATCTCGGCGATATCCTGGATGACAAGCTGTTCCCCGAGTCCCTCCGACGCCGCAGCATCGGTGAGCATTGTGATGCACACTGGACATGCCACCGCCAGCACCTGAGCGCCTGAGTCCCGAGCCTCTCTGACCCGACTCCTTGCGGGACTTTGCGGGCCACCGCCAAACGAATCGATGTAGAAGTTCCCACTTCCACCCCCGCAGCAGGAAGCGCTGGACCGGTTGCGATCCATCTCCACCAGTTCGACCCCCGGTATCGCACCCAGGATCGCCCTCGGCGCCTCGTACTCCGAGTTGTGCCTTCCGAGGAAACAGGGATCGTGATACGTGACTCTGGCCTGCAGCCCGCGAGAGACGTCCAATGCCCCGGATTCGATGAGGTCTCGGAGTACCTGAGTATAGTGGGAGACATGCAGCGAGCGGGGGTAGTGCTTTCTGAAGGCATCGTACGAATGTGGCGATAGACTGATTATCTTGTTGACCCCGTGGTCGCTGAACGTCTGCGTGTTTGTCCGTACAAGGTCTGCCGAAATGCGTTTCTCGCCCAGCAGGTTCACCTCACCGCCGTCGCACCTCTCTTGCCCACCGAGGATTCCAAATGAGACTCCACCGCGCAGCAGCAGCACGCCGACTTGCCTAGCCACCCGCTTCGCCCTCTCCTCGTAGGACCCGACACACCCCACGAAGTACAGGTACTCCTGCCCGTCGTAGAGGGGAATCCCCGTTTCCGCCGCCCAGTCCCCCCTCTCAGCAGGCGGATACCTGAAAGGGTTTCCCGTTGCCTCGATGTTCTTGAAGAAGCGCGCTGCCTGCGGCAGGACCAGGCCCTTCTGCACCATCTCCTCCCTGGCGGCCAGCAGCATGTTGAGCACGTCTTTTCCGAAGTCGAATTTGCAGTGTTCAGCACAGTTCCCGCAGGCTGTACACGAATAGAAGATGCGCGCGAGGGAATCAGTCCAGTCTATTTCGCCCGTCGCCCACGCCCTGGCCAGCCACAGCATCCCACCCGGGGAATAGGTTTCCAGGCGGAATCTCTGGTAGGCGGGGCAGTTGATGTGTGAGTAGCTTTCCGTGAGTTTGCAGTACCCGCACCGGAAGCATCTGTGGATGACGTCGGCGTAGTCGGCAAGAACCATCCCTACAACTCCCAATTGCCTGGGTTCATGATCCCGTTGGGATCTATCATGCCTTTCACTCTGAGAAGCAGGTCCCTGGTGCTGCCGTCCATCCTCTCCATCATGAGTCGCTGCGCCGATATTGGTGGTCTCCATATCATTCCGCCGAGTTGAAGTGTCAGCGTGTCCGAAGCCTCGATCGCCTTCCGTGCCCGTTCCACGTCTGCCTGATCGGCGCGATTGAAGGAGTAGTCGAAAGCAAACATCACGCTCTGGTCCCCCAGGACCTGGATAGCATGGGAGTAGAGCATCCCGTACTTCTCCGCGATCTGTCGTCCTCTTCTCCAGGCCTCGGGGATCGCGTCCACCTGCAGAATTGCGCCTGTGTACTCGAACCCCCCGCCCTTTTTGAAGTCGGCAGCGGCCGCAGCGAACGGCGGCACATCCAGTATCCTCTTCCTCAACGCGGGTGGTATTGCATCCAGCGGCTCCACCTGCCCATAGTGCTCGAGCGACTTCCGATACTGCTGCCGCTTGAACTCCACCTCCTCTTCGGATTGCCCGGACACTATCATCACCAGATAGACGTGGTCCATCCATGAGGGCTTCTCCTGGCCCCAGAGGAAGAAGTTCTCAAGCAGATCGACCTGGCCCACCTCGAACACCAACTCAGGAACCAGGTCCAGGTCGTCTGTCATGAATGCCACCGCGTCCCTGTGACCTGGCTTGGGGAAGAGGCGCAAGGAGAGCTTCGTCACGATACCCGTGGTGCCCAGCCAGCCAACGAACAGGCCAGCCAAGTCGGGCAGAGGACCTCTTGTGAACCAGCTCGGGCTCACAGAGCGTGAGCCGGTCCTCACAACATCTCCGTTGCCGAGGACAGCTTCGACCCCTGTGATGAACTCGGAGTTCACCCCGTGCCTCGTCGTGAGGTGGCCGTGGCCGAGAATGAGAGCATTCGCGACGACAGTGACTGTTGGGGGGGCCTCCGGGGTGCAATGCTGAAGGCGCGGGTGGTGTTTCTCGAGATAGCCTTTGAGTGTGCCCTGGGACACGCCGGCTTCGACTACGGCGTATCTTCCCCTCTCGTTGACTTCGATGATCCTGTCCATCCTCTTCATGTCCATGAGGATGCCGCCTCTGACCGGCACGGCCAGCGCGGACGTGGTGAAACCGCCGCCCATTGGAGTGATGGGCACGCGGTGCTCGCTTGCTGCCATGACCACTCTGCGCACCTCTTCCGAATTGCCGGGTGCGACAACGTAGTCCACTCTGCGAGGCGGTTGAGCTCCGGGATCGTGGGAGTAGATGAAGAGTTCTTCCCGGCGGTTGGACGCGAAGTCCTTTCCTACGATCTCAACGAGCAGTGGAAAGATGTCCATATTCATACCTCGCAACACCGGCAACCCCTCGACCTGGCGGCTTCATTTGCTCCTTGGGCAGCGGACACTCATTCTCCACCAAGGCTCGACGCTAGTTCGCCGGGCGACCGTCGAGCCCCAGACGCAAGTCGTCCAAAGCCATGACCACGGGCTCATAGGCAGTGCCGACCGTCGGGTGATAGCACGTGTCGACAACGGCGAGCTGTTCGATGGGGACCTTTCGGGCTATGGCGAGGGAGAGACGGTCGATCTTGCCCGCCACCAGTTCCTCCGAGATGACCTGTGCTCCGATCAGCGTCCGTGCCTGGCGGTCGGCGATCAGCTTCAGCGTTACTGGCTTGCCCCCGAACGATCGACGCCGGGTCGCGGTGGCAGTCACGACCGACCCTACGTCTATTCCTCGCCCGCGCGCCTCTCTCTCCGTGAAACCCACGGTGCCGACTTGCAGGCCGAAGGCGTCCATCACGAAGGGCATGGTTGTGCCAGCATAGGGCAGGACGTTGCCAAGGACCGCGTTCGTGGCCGCGATTCTTCCCCCGCGCGCGGCGTTGGTCGCAGTCTGGTACAGCCTCCTCGATCCCGTGATCGTATCCCAGTTCTCGGCGCAGTCGCCGATGGCGTAGATGTGAGGTTCGCTTGTCTGGAGGTATTCGTTGACCGCGATCCCTCCAGCATCTCCAACTCGAATCCCTGACTCTCGAGCCAGGGCGACGTTGGGCCGGGAACCTACCGCAAAGAAGACGAAGTCCACGCTCAGTTCTGCATCCGGCAGCGAGAGTACCTTGCGACCATTTTCGCTGCGCATGGCATTCACGCCGGCGTCCAAGATAAGGTCTGTTCCGCCTGCCTTCACCCTGTCGCCAACCCTCGCGGCCATCTCTTCGTCCAGGTACGAGCGGAGCAGCCAGCCCGACCGGCCGATGAGATAAATCCGATCGTATTTCCTCTTGACGAGGACGCTTGCCACCTCCAGAGCGATCTGCCCCGTGCCGACTATGGCCGCAGTGGTGCTTCGGCAAAGTGCTTCCTCGAATGCCTTGGCGACGCTCAGCTTCGTGGCCAGCGTGTACTCGTTGCGGCCGTCCGCTCCCGGGATTGCTGGCGTCGCGGGTACAGCTCCGAGGTCGAGTATCAGCTTGTCGTAGCTGTAGCCCTCCGGCCCGCAGAACAGGCGTTTCTCTTCGGGCACGATCTTTGTTACCTGTGTATCGAAGTGGACGCTGATGTCTCTCTGGTCATAGAACTTGCGCTTGAATACATAGATGTCGTCCCACGAGCGCAGGTAGCCACTGAGGACGAATGGTATCTCACAAGGCTGATATCCTATGTCAGATCGGTCCGTGAAGATGTCGATCTGGGCTTCCCTGTCAAGGCGTCGGGCTATGTTCGCAGCGTTGCTGGCCCCGCCGCCCCCACCGACTATGCAGACCCTCATTGACCAACTCTTCCTGGCTCCGGCCGCTCCGGGGTTGTCCATCGCTCCCGGCGCCGCAGCTTCCCGATCCTCTCCGAGAGATCGTCTGCGCGCTGGCGGAGAGTTGACATACCACGCCCCGCGAAGCTCACGACACAGACTGCGGGCCCCACTACTTCCTCAATCACCCTGCATTTTCGCAGCCATCGATCTCGATCATCGTTGCTCAGGCCCGGGTCTGCGCCTGATGGTTTCAAGTACGTTGATCGGAGTCACCGTGGGACTCTCTGCCTCGTACACCATAGTCACCATCGCATGCAGACAACTGAAAGCATCCCGTATCGTCGCCATGGCGGCGGGCGGGAGAGGCGCCGTGGCGCAAGGACGAAGGGGCGTGTTGAGCTGGACCTCGTCGGGAGATAGCGAGGCTGCCAGATCGGCCATCTGCGCGGCATGTGGTTGGTTCAGGCCGACGAACATCATCTGCAACGCCAGCCTGCCCTCGTACTCTTGTCGGAACTGCTTGATTCCCTCGACCACGCCCGCGAAATTGATGCCCTCTGCGGGCCTGTTGATGGAGTGGAAGATTGCCTCGCTGGGCGAGTCGAGCTTCGCGACAACGACGTCGGCATGACTGAGGTCTCGTCGAACGCCTGGATCTGACATGAGAGAAGAGTTCGTGAGAACCGCCACAGGCAGGCCGAGCATTCTTTTGGCCATCAGGATAGCCGCTCCAAGATTGGAGGCGAGCGTCGGCTCACCCGTCCCTGAGAAAGTGACGAAGTCCGCCGATATGTCGTTCAGGGACGACAGCTCCCGGCGGATGCGGGCCAGCGAGACGAAATCCCGTCTGCGCGCCTGCTGGCTTGACGCGTGGCCCAGCTGGCAGTAGATGCAATCGAAAGAGCACGTCTTGCGTTCAGTGGAGACAACGTCGAGGCCCAGGGACCGTCCCAGCCGCCAGGAAGCCACCGGCCCGTAGATGACGTGCCCCGGGCTTTGGTATGTAGGGGTCTTCTCTTGCCACTCGTGTGATTCCGCGCCGCACATGTTGGTCTCCAGCCTCGTGGCCCACGGTTCGCAGTCTATGCCCAGACCCGGAGCGTATAGTCTCTGGGGAGGTGGGCAGTGCCCTTGACACACTTGAGCCCGGTCGCTTTGTGAACACCCTCGATTATGTCATCGATGTGCTCGCAGAACCCGCCATGCGTCAATGTCCACCCCTGCTCTGACTTCGACGCGAAGGCACATGTGCAGAAGTGGATTGCCTCGGCTCCCTTTGTCTTCAGGACCTCGGCCAGCTCCACCGTGCGATCGCCGGGACAGCGACAGGTGAAAACGCCGACGGGGGTGCAAGAGTCGTAGCCGGAGAATCCCTCTTTGGCCGCCATGAGGCAAGCAAGACAACTGGTCAGGGGGCATTTCTCGGCGTTCTTCTCACAACGGATGATTGCTACCCTGGTCATTGTTTCCCTCCTCTTGCGATTGGCTGAGGATGGTGAGCACGGTCTGCAGATGGCATCCGTCCTGGAATACGTGTCAGCACTGGCGGTAGGGCTTCCTCCAAGGGTCGTTCTTGAGGGCCAGATACTCTTGGATCGCTTGATGCAGCGCATTGGCGGCCAGGGTTGCGCAGTGTTCGCTGTCCGCCGGGAGCCCGTCCAGAGCTGCGAGAACATCCTTCGGGGTAAGGGCCAGGGCGTCCACGACGGCCTTTCCCTTGACCAGTTCGGTGATGGCGCTTCCTGAAGCGATGGTTGTGGCACACCCATCGGTCCAGAAACGGGCATCAGCGATTACGTCATCGCGCACGCGCAGCCAGATCTCCATGGAGTCGCCACAGATGCCGAGGGCACTTCCGTATCCGTCCGCATCGCGAATCTCCCCCACGTTCCGTGGGTTCATCGCGTGATCGAGGACCTTCTCCGAATAGACCGTCCGGGCATCGGCAATGACCATTTCCTGCAGCCTCCGCTGCAGCTCATCCAGTTCAGAGTCCATCTCAGCCTTTCGAAGTCACGATCGGCAGGCACAAGGTCGTGCCACCTTGAGGGGAAGCTACGCTCCAGCCGGGGATCGAGGCTTCCACCGCAGCCGAATGCGCGGGCACCTATTGCTCTTCCTTCTCGATGCTCTTGATTCTCGCTTCGATCTCGTCGAGTTCCTGCTTCATGGCCTCGGCTTCGCCTTTCAGGAAGCCGAGTTCTTCCTCCCCACTCATCGCGCGAGGGTATACTGCTGTTCCCCCGTACACCGGGCCCCGTCCGATTCCGGGGTGGAACCATCGCCACCCGGCACCTATGCCCATTCCCCCGCCTCTGCCGGAGCCGAACCAGCGCCCCGCGTGTACGGGGCGGACGACTCCCCTTGGCCCACACAGGCCTCGACCGCCTCCCGTCATGGGGCCCACGCCCCATGGGCCTGTTCCATCAAATCCCGGCATGATACACCTCCCGCGTTTGTGCTCGGTTCGCGCGCGCAGTATCTGGTTCTCGATTGAATCCTGCCTGAGACACTGGACGGATTCTCTTGAACATGGTATTATGGGCATATGCCCATAACAATAATATCGAGACCATCCGCGCTAGTCAAGGCCTCTTTCGCTGGGAAGTCTCGCCGCTGTCAAAGCCGGGTGCGACCGGCGGACTGGAATGGCATTTTGTCGAACAGGGTCTGGAAGGTGCGACTTGAATACGATCAGGATACTACTTGCCGATGACCATGAAGTGCTGCGGGACGGGATTTGTCACATTCTCGAGCCGGAACAGGACCTGAAGGTGGTGGCCGAGGCTAGCGATGGGGCGGAGGCGGTTAGGCTAGCTGCCAGCCTGAAGCCCGATGTTGCCATAATCGACATCACCATGCCCAACATCGACGGTATCGAAGCCACC
>CAZNMB010000039.1:0-9749 GCA_964574095.1 uncultured Dehalococcoidia bacterium | reverse complement strand
TTTGTTCGCTTACCATGCCTCGGATGTAGGCTATCTGGCCCACGTGCTGCGCCAGCTCGACGATGAGGTGACTGACCAGGCTGCCGATACTGACCTCGCCGAAGAGGCGGGACTTGACTATCTCATCGAGCCTGGCCGGTTCCAGGCCGCGCAGGTAGTCTGTGGTCCTGGCCCGCACCGCGTCGCCGTAGGCCGTGAGGTCGCGGAGCCTGACTGACGGGAAGCCGGCCACCTGCTCAGCCGTGTAGCCGAAACCGGTAACCCTGGGGTCCTCTGGCAGTCCCATCTTCTCGTGCCATCTTCCCGATTCCCAGACCTGCGGCACTCGCTGGAACAGGTAGTGTATGAACCAGTCCTCCACGCGGACCATGTGCCACAGCGTGAAAGCGATGTGGTTGGCTCCCGGCTGCGGCGGCCTGAGCAGGTCTTCCTGCGGCAGGTTCTCCACCGCTTTCGTGAGGGCCGCCTGGGCCTCGTTCAGGCTGTGCAGGGCGAAGTCTCTGGCATCCATTCCTCAACCCCCTTCCACCGTTCGATCGATCAGAGACCAGCGGCCTTCGCCCGGCAGGCCCGGGCCTGCGCCGCCTACTCCTCAAACCCCAGCCACTTCTTCCCGCCCGGAGGCAGGACGTCGAAAGGCTCGCCGCACAGCTTGGCGTCCAGCGTTGACCTGAGCGCGGCGATGGGGACGCGTATCTGTCTCATGCTGTCGCGGTCGCGGACGGTGGCGGCGTTGTCCTCCAGGGAGTCGAAGTCGATGGTGACGCAGTACGGGGTGCCGATCTCGTCCTGGCGGCGGTAGCGCCGGCCGATGCTCTGCGCGTTGTCGTACTGCACCATCCAGCAGCGCCGCAGGCCGTCGTGGACCTCGTGCGACAGCGGCAGCAGCTTCTCGTTCTTGCTCAGCGGCAGGACGGCGACCTTGACGGGGGCCAGCGCCGGGTGGAGCCTGAGCACGACTCTGACCTCGTCCTTGTCCGGCTCCTCGGCGTAGGCATCGGCGAGGAAGGCCAGCACCGAACGGTCCACCCCGGCCGACGGCTCGACTACGTAGGGGACGATGTGCTCCTTGGTCTCGTCGTCGTAGTAGCTCAGGTCCTTGCCGCTGTGTCCGGCGTGCTGGCGGAGGTCGAAGTCGGTGCGGTTGGCTATCCCCTCCAACTCGCCCCAGCCGATGGGGAACAGGTACTCGATGTCGGTGCAGGCCTTGGCGTAGTGGGCGAGGTTCTCGCGGGCGTGCTCCCGCAGCCTCAGGTTGTCCCTGCTGATGCCGAGGCCCGTGTACCACTTGAGCCTGTCGTCCACCCACCGCTCGAACCACTCCACGTCCGTGCCCGGCCTGACGAAGTACTCGATCTCCATCTGCTCGAACTCGCGGGTGCGGAAGATGAAGTTGCCGGTGGTGATCTCGTTGCGGAACGACTTCCCGGTCTGGGCGATGCCGAAGGGAAGCTTCTTCCGGGTGGACGAGACCACGTTCTGGAAGTTGACGAAGATCCCCTGGGCGGTCTCGGGACGGAGATAGACCACCGAGGCGTCGTCCTCCACGGGGCCGACGAATGTCCTGAACATGAGGTTGAACATCCGGGGCTCGGTGAGCTCTCCGCCGCAGTCGGGGCATCTGGTGTCGCCGATCTCGTCGGCGCGCCAGCGCTTGCGGCACTGCTTGCAGTCAACAAGCGGGTCGGCGAAGCCCCCGACGTGGCCGCTCGCCACCCAGACCTCGGGGTGCATCAGTATCGAGCTGTCCAGGCCGACGATGTCGTCGCGCTCCTGGACGACCGAGCGCCACCAGGCGGCTTTGACGTTGTTCTTCAACTCGACGCCCAGCGGCCCGTAGTCGTAACAGGCGCCCATCCCTCCGTATATCTCGCTCGACGGGAATATGTAGCCCCGTCGCTTGCACAGAGAGACCAGCTTCTCCATGCTGACCTTGCCGACCATCTGTTCCGTCACTGTGTATTGCTCCTGAAGGGGGGTCGGGATAAGGTTAGCAGTTTTGGCTACGAGTGTAAAGCCTTGACACTCGACCCTGCCGCCAGCGACAATACTATGTGGAGGACGTGATGATTCTCAAGGAACTGGTCGTGGGCCCGTTTGGCTCGAACTGCTTCATCGTGGGGTCGGAGGCTACCAGGGAGGGAATGATAATCGACCCGGGGGCCAATGGCGACGCTATTCTGAAGGCGGTCAGAGGCCTCGGCCTGTCGATTACTCTGATCGTGGCCACTCATAACCACATCGACCACGTGGGCGCTCTGAAGCCGGTGAAGGACGCTCTCGGGGCCAGATACGCTATCCACGAGGACGATGTTGAGGGGATGACGCGTGATACGTTCGGGCGGATCTTCGGTGTGGTCGCGGGCGGCTCCTTCAAGTCCCCGCCACAACCCGACGTCCTGCTGCACGACGGAGACGTGGTTGAGGTCGGGGACCTGAAGTTCACCGTGCTGCACACGCCCGGCCACACCCGTGGAGGGATCTCGCTGCTTGGTGATGGCGTCGTGTTCTCGGGCGACACGCTGTTCAACTTCGGCATCGGCAGGACCGATCTGTCGGGCGGGGACTACGTCACGCTGATAAACAGCATCATGGTCAAGCTGATGACGCTGCCCGACGAGACGGTGGTCTATCCCGGACACGGGCCCTCCACAACCATCGGTGAGGAGCGCAGTCGGAACCCGTTCCTTCGGTGAGGGAGTGGGTGGGCAGGCTCCGGCCTGTCCCGATCGGCTCTAGGAAACGACGAGCGCGAAGACGGGCACGAGTATCACGGCGACCTTGCCCACGAGCTTGATCAGGATGTTGAGTGACGGTCCGGCTGTGTCCTTGAAGGGGTCGCCCACGGTGTCGCCGACCACCGCCGCCTTGTGAGTGGCGCTCCCCTTGCCTCCCAGATGGCCGGCCTCGATGTATTTCTTGGCGTTGTCCCAGGCCCCGCCTGAGTTGGCCATCAGTATCGCCAGCACGAAGCCCGTCACCAGGGCTCCCGCCAGGAAGCCTGCGAGGGCCTCGAACCCCAGGCCGAAACCGAGCGCGAGCGGAATCAGTATCACAATGATCCCGGGCACTATCATGCCTCTCAGGGCCTCCCTTGTGGTTATGTCAACTATATGCGCGTACTCCGCCTTGGCGGTACCCTCCATCAGGCCCGGGATCTCCTTGAACTGCCTCCTGACTTCCTGGCTCACGGAGGACGCTCCTCGGCTCACCCCCCGCATCGCCAGAGCCGAGAAGAGGAACGGAAGCATGCCGCCGATGAACAGGCCGACGATGACGTCAGGGTTTGTCAGGCTCACGATCAGGGCGTGGCCTGTTTTCGCTTCGGCAACCGCGTAGAATGTGGCCAGCCACGCGAGGGAGGCAAGTGCGGCCGAGGAGATCGCAAAACCCTTGCCTATGGCCGCTGTCGTGTTACCCACGGAATCGAGGGCTTCCGCCCGCTCCCTGACCTCCTTGCCCATGTGCCCCATCTCGGCGATGCCCGCGGCGTTGTCGGCTATCGGCCCGTAGCAGTCGATGGCGAGCAGCATGCCGAGGGTTATCAGCATGCCCTCGGCGGCGATTGCTATTCCGAAGAGGCCGGCGTCACCGCCCCCGGCAACCCTGTAGGCGACCAGGGTGGCGACTGCCACGAATATGACCGGCAGGACAGTACTGAACATGCCGACCGCCAGTCCCTGGATTATGTTGGTGGCAGCGCCCATCTCGCTGGATTTGGCGATACCCCTGACCGGGCCCCTGTCAGATGTGAAGTACTCCGTCGACATCCCGATCAAGAAGCCGCAGCCAAGCCCGGCGAGCATGGCGTAGAAGACCCATATCTTGTCCGATCCCAGGTAGAACCAGGTGAGCAGGAAGCCTCCGAGAAGCATCAGCCCGTTGGCGGCGTAGACCCCGCGGTTCATTGTGGAGCGGGCGCTGGCGGTCTGCTCCTCGAAAGTCCCTTCAGCTTCTCCCGACCGTACGAAGAACGTCCCGACCACGGCGGCGACTATGCCGACGGCCCCCAGAAGGAGGGGGAAGAACTTGCCCTTGTCCACTCCCAGGACCAGGGGGGCGACTGCAAGCACCATCGAAGCGGCCATCGCCGAGACGTATGACTCGAACAGGTCGGAGCCCATGCCGGCGATGTCGCCGACGTTGTCGCCCACATTGTCGGCTATCACCGCTGGATTTCGGGGGTCGTCCTCCGGTATGCCGGCCTCCACCTTCCCGACCATGTCCGCGCCGACGTCGGCGCTCTTGGTGAAGATGCCCCCGCCGACCCTGAGGAACAGCGCCACGAGCGAAGCGCCCACGGCATATCCCAGCCAGACGTGGTGGTCGTTGGATAGCAGGACGACGACGGCCAGGCCCAGCAGGCCCAGGCCGACGACACAGAATCCCATCACGGCGCCGCCGGAGAAGGCCACCCGGAGAGCCCGCGCCCAGCTCGAGCCTGCGGCGGTTGCCGTCCTGTGGTTAGCCCTCACCGCCATGCTCATCCCCAGGTAGCCAGCCAGCGCCGATGTAGTCGTTCCCATTAGATAGGATACGCCCACCCAGGGTCTGGGGTCGAAAACGGCCGCGAAGATGACCGTGATGACGATAGTGACGAGCGCGAGGACGCGGAACTCGTCGCGGAGAAAGGTTTCCGCACCTTCGCGTATCGCTGAGGCAATGTCCCTGACCACCTCCGGACCGGGGTCCTGACGGAGAACGTACCGCGCCAGGTAGGCGGCAAACCCGAGCGCCAGCAGGGCCGCAAGCAGTACCGGGATCATCTCAGCGTTCATACACCGCTCCCAGTGTGGACTAGATTATGGGAAGGGACACGTTGCGGTTGGAGACCTTCACCTGAAGGGCGAAGGGTTCACTTTGTCAGGCCTTGAGCAAACTGGAACGCCTTGCCCTCGGTGCGGATGGATGGGGCGATCACGAGTTCGGTCTGGTGCATTTCCCTGACGTTGCGCGCCCCGCAGACACCCATCGAGGTGCGCAACGCTCCAACCAGGTTCTGAGTGCCGTTGGTGACCGATGTGGGCCCGAAGAGAGTCTGTTGCAGGGAGCCCTTGACGCCCACTCTGATCCGCGTCCCCCTGGGCAGCGCCTCGTGAGGCGTGGCCATGCCCCAGTGGTTGCCTCTGCCGGGTGCCTCTTCCGTCTGGGCAAGAATCGATCCCAGCATGACGGCGTCCGCCCCGCAGGCAAACGCCTTGCACAGGTCGCCGCCGTTGCGGATGCCGCCATCGGTGATGATAGGGACATACCGTCCGGTAGCCCTGAAATAATCGTCTCGCGCCGCTCCGCAGTCCATGGTCGCCGTTGCCTGCGGCACTCCCACACCAATGACTTCCCTCGTGGTGCAGGCCGCCCCGGGCCCTACGCCCACCAGCACGCCGTGGATTCCGGTCTCCATCAGCTTGCGGCATGCGCTGTAGCTGACGCAGTTCCCCACGATCACCGGCACCGGCAACTGTTTCACTATCTCGGTGAAGATGAGCCCGCGATAGCTCTTGGAGATGTGCCGGGCGGTGGTGACTGTCGATTGTATCACTACCAGGTCGGCTCCGGCTTCGGCGGCAAGAGGCGAGAGTTTCTTCGTGTTGGCCGGCGTCACCGATACCGCGCAGACTGCGCCCGCGTCCTTGATGGCCCTCACGCGGTCGCCGACCAGGTTCTCCTTGATGGGCTCCGCGTACACTTTCTGGAGTATGCCCGTGACGGCCTCCGGGGGCGCATCGGCGATCTGTGCCAGGACTTCGTCGGGATTCTCGTACCGCGTCTGGACGCCCTCCAGATTGAGGACGGCCAGCCCTCCCAGCTTGCTCAGCGCGATAGCGAACTCCACGTCCACTACACCGTCCATCGCCGACGCCAGTACCGGCAGTGGGAAATCGAGGCGGTCTACGGAGAAGCCGATCTCCGTCTGATCCGGGTTGATCGTTATGTCGCCGGGCACCAGGGATATCTCCTCGAATCCGTACGTCTGCCTCATGCTCTTGTAGCCCGTGTACCGAGAGTGCTGCATTATTTCATCTCACCGATCATATTGGGACAAGGATACAATAGGGCAGCCGGCCAAGTCAACAGATGGACGATGACCCGGGCATGGGCTATAATCGCTTCCGCCATGCGCAAGCTCTATCTCGTGGCGACGCCCATCGGGAATCTGGAGGACATCTCTCAGAGAGCGATCCGGGTGCTCGGCGAGGTGGGCCTTATTGCCGCGGAGGACACGCGAAGGACGCGGAAGCTGCTGACGGCGTACGGCATCAGGACGAAGCTCACGAGCTATCACGACCACAACAAGGAGGCGAAGACCCCCGGCATACTGGAGCGTCTCGAGTCGGACGACGTCGCTCTGGTCTCGGACGCGGGGATGCCGGGGATCAGCGATCCGGGCCACGACCTCGTTCGTGCAGCCGTGGGACGGGGAATCACGGTCGTGGCCGTACCGGGGCCTTCGGTACTGCCGGCGGCGCTTGCCGTCTCCGGGCTGCCGACGGACCAGTTTGTCTACCTTGGCTACATGCCGCGGAAGAAGGGAGAGCGGCGTCGTCTCCTGGCCTCGATCGTGACTGAGCGCCGCACGGTTGTCGTGTTTGAAGCCCCGCACCGGCTGGCTTCCTCATTGGAAGACATCGAGGATGTGCTCGGAGACCGCAGGATCGCCGTCTGCCGCGAGCTGACCAAGCTGCACGAAGAGGTGTTCCGGGGGAGCGTGCGCGAGGCTGCGGCCCACTTCGCTGAGCCGAAGGGGGAGTTCACGCTCGTCCTTGAAGGGTATCAGGGCGGCGAGCGGGCGCCGGAGTTGACCGAATTCGCCTGGAAGGAGATGGAGCGGCTTCGAGGCGAGGGTATTCCGGCGAAGGAGGGGGTGGCCAGAGTCGCACGCGCGACGAAGCTGCCGCGGAATCTACTCTACAAGGCGTGGGTAGCCATGCCTCAATCTCCGTCTTCTCGCCCGCCTCCGTGTATGTTAGAATAGGCCTGCCTCTGTGGCACACTACGCTCGGGAGTACTATGTCGGAGCGCATCTTCATTGGCGTGGCATGGCCCTACGCCAACGGTCCTCTTCATTTGGGACACATCGCTGGGGCATATCTTCCGGCCGACGTCTTCGCCAGATACCATCGCGCCAAGGGCCATGACGTGGTCATGGTTTCCGGATCGGACCAGCACGGCACCCCGGTCACGCTCAGGGCGGAGAGAGAGGGGAAGCAACCGCAGGAGTTGGTGTCGGGCTTCCACAGCGGGTTCCTCGATTGCTGGCGGAGGCTGGGTATCTCGTTCGACCTGTTCACCACTACGGGTACCCTGAATCACGCCGAGACCGTCCACGACGTGTTCCTCGCGCTGCTCGACAAGGGCCACATCTACAAGGACAAGATGGTGCAACCGTACTGCGCCTCCTGCCGCCGTTTCCTCCCCGATCGTTATGTGGAAGGTACCTGTCCGCACTGCGGCAACCCGTCGGCCCGGGGCGACCAGTGCGACAAGTGCGGCAAGCCCCTGAATCCTGCGGAGCTGATCGGCATCAGGTGCAGCATCTGTGGCGGCACGCCGGAGCTCAGGGAATCGGAGCACTTCTTCCTGCGCCTCTCGGCCTTCACCGAGCAGCTGAAGGCCTGGGTGGAGAAGCAGGGCCATTGGAGGCAGAACGTACTCAACTTCACCCTGCGCTTCCTCACCGAAGGCCTGAAGGACCGGGCCATTACCCGCGACATCGAGTGGGGAGTGACCGTGCCGGTGCCCGGCTTCGAGCACAAGCGCATCTATGTGTGGTTCGAGGCTGTGGTCGGCTATCTTTCCGCGTCCAAGGAGTGGGCACAGGCAGGCGCGCAGGCCGACGGGTGGCGAAGCTTCTGGCAGGGTGATTCAAAGGCCTACTATTTCATCGGGAAGGACAACATCATCTTCCATACCGTGATCTGGCCCGCGATGCTGCTGGGATACGGCGGGCTCAACCTGCCATACGACGTCCCGGCGAACGAGTTTCTGACCCTCGGAGGCAGGCAGCTTTCCACCAGTCGCAACTGGGCGATATGGCTGCCCGACTACCTGGACCGCTACGATCCCGACGCTCTACGCTACGCGATGTCGATCAACATGCCGGAAACAAGCGACACCGACTTCTCGTGGCAGGAGTTCGTCCGACGCAACAACGACGAGCTGGTGGCCACCTACGGCAATCTCGTGCATCGCGTTCTGACCTTGACGCACCGCAATTTCGACGGGCGCGTGCCCGCGTCGGGACCTCTGGACGATGAGTCGAAGGGGCTTCTGAGCAGGGCTGACGCCACACTGACCACAGTGGACTCGCACCTGCACGGCTGCCACTTCAGGGAGGCGATGCGGGAGGCGATGTCGCTGGCGCAGGAGGCGAATCGCTATCTGGATGCGAAAGCTCCGTGGAAGACGATCAAGGATGACAGGGACTCGGCGGCTGTCGCCCTTTGCACGGCCCTGGGCGTGATCTGCTGTCTCAAGACGGTGCTCTATCCCTTCCTGCCCTTCAGTTCCGAGAAGCTGCATTGCCTGCTGGGGTTCGACGGAGCCGTGGAGCAGGCAGGGTGGACCATTCAAGTCCCGTCCGCGGGCCAGAAGCTGGCGCCGCCGGAGCCGCTTTTCACCAAGCTCGACGAGTCTGTTGTTGAGGTTGAGAACAGCCGTCTCGAACGGAGCGTGCTGACTCGACAATGATTGCAGGAGACAGGAGGAATTCCCTGTGTGGTATTTGACCAAGTTGGCCGTGAAGAACCGGCTGGTGACGATCCTGCTCGCGACCATGCTGGCCGCCGCGTCGATCTGGGCGACCTTTCAGTTGAAGCTGGAGATGATACCGAACATCGAGTTTCCGTACGCCCTGGTGCTCACGGCCTATCCGGACGCAACACCTGCGGAGGTCGAGGCCGATGTTACTGCTCCGATCGAGCAGGTGATCTGGGACAAGTACGATGGCAAAGGCCTGAAACACCTGTATTCGACGTCTGCCGATCAGATATCGGTGATCTTCGTTGAGTTCGACTTCGGCACTGACATGGACGAAGTCCATACCTTCCTTGGGACAGCTCTCGAGCCGGGCATGATCGATCTGCCCCAGTCGGTGTGGGACATGCCGCAGATGGACTCCCGCCTTGCTGACAACCCGCAAGTCCTCGGTCTCGATCCCAGCATGATGCCGCTGGTGGCTTTCAGCCTTACCGGGGACATGCCGTCACAGCAGTTGGGCACAATCGCCCAGGAACAGATAGTCCCGGAGCTGCAGGTGGTTGACGGGGTCGCCCAGGTCCAGATAGAGGGCGGGGAGAGAGAGCAAGTACTGGTCACGATGGACCCTGAGAAGATGAATGACCTGGGTCTGTCGATGAGTACCGTGTTCGGCCTTCTTTCGAGCGTTCCCGACTACGGCTCTCTGGGCGATCTGGAGAGCCTACCGGTGGGTCTGGATAGCGTGGTCGTCGGGGATATCGCGGAGGCAGCACTGGGCCCGGCGCCGGGCACCATGTTGAGTCGCGTGGACGGACAGGACGCGGTGCTTGTGGTGGCGCTGAAAGACCCGGAAGCCAACACGGTTGAAGTGGCAAACGCGCTCGTGGAGAAGGTGGAGGAGTTGAAGCCTCGGCTCGGAGACTCCCTGGATATCGCGGTTGTGTTCGACCAGTCGAACTTCATCGAGGAGAGCATCTCCGACCTGATACACTCGGCTCTGATCGGCGGCGCGCTGGCGATCGTCATCGTGTTCATCTTCCTCGTTGCCTTCC
>CAZNMB010000038.1:8426-9805 GCA_964574095.1 uncultured Dehalococcoidia bacterium | reverse complement strand
CGAGCTGGCGGTTGTCGTGATCGGCGGGCTGTTCAGCTCGACCCTGTTGACCCTGCTCGTCATCCCGGTGGTCTACAGCCTGGTCCAGGGCCTGCGCCGTCGGGTCAAGAAGGCCGCATAGCTGGTCCCTGAAGCAGGCCTCGGCGCGCATCGATGGCGGTGTCGCCCGCGAAGGGCTGTGGGGGAGGCCTCGCGATCAGTTCAGCAGTGATCGCGAGGGCGTGGATGGCTGCGGCAAGACCCAGGCGCGACGGCGATCGCCGCCGGGCACGGGCGGAATGGGGACCAGGCCCTTCCGCATGCCGAGCACGACCGCGTGGGCCCTGTCGTTCGCATTCAGCTTGCGCAGAATGCTGCTGATGTGGTTCTTGACGGTCTGCTCGCTCACTCCAAGGATGGCGGCGATCTGCTTGTTCTGGTTGCCCTCGGCAATCAGACCCAGGATCTCCGACTCTCTGGATGTCAGGGGCGACAGGATGTCGTCCTCCTGCCTGACGCTGGTCGTCATCTCCTGGAATCGCCTCAGCACCCGCCAGGCGATCTTCGGCTTGCCGGCCACGATATCGTTGATGGGGTACTCGCCCTTCGAGACTCGTGCCATCACGTTCGCGAACTCAGACGGCGCGCACCCCTTGCTGCGCAGGTAGCCCGCGGCCCCGGCTTTGGCGACCTCAAACACCTCGTCGTCGTCGTCTCGCGGATTGCTGCTCAGTATCACGAGACGCGTTCCCGGCAGGGTCCGGACGATCATCTTCGCCAGCTCCAGCCCGCCGAGATGGGGGTACCCGATGTCCAGCAGAAGGACGTCCGGCAGGTTGGCGGAGATGTGCGCGATCGCCTCGGTGCCGTCATCGCCCGGTTCGCATTCCAGGATGTCCATCACAACGGGGCTGTCCCCCTGGGACAGGAACCCGCGTATCCCGGCCCTGAAGAACGGCCGCTCATCGACTATCATCATGACGGGCTTGCTCATGTCTCACCTCCGCAGCGTCCTGCCCTCGCTCACCGTACCCTCGACTGCAGTCCGACCATCCAAGCGGGCTATTCCCGCATGGTACTATCGGACTGCTCCTGGAAACCATTCTAGGGGCTGCCCGTCCCAAGTCGATGGTACTTCCAGAGCAAGTTGACCGGTATAATGGTCTTGCCCGGCGGCGGCGCAACCGGTACCGTCGCTACCCACCTGTACCGCAGCCAACCGCCCGCCTCTATCTCGCCCGTCTGACCGATAGTACTGCCGGCATCGGGCCCCCGCGCGAGCCCTGCTTCCGTGGACAAGCCAGACACGAGCAGAATGGTTCAATTCTCTTCAACCCCCGGTAAGTTGCGTCCGCCAGATGACGGCCTGCTGCCGTTATGGCCTTTGCCTCACCCACATA
>CAZNMB010000038.1:7744-8416 GCA_964574095.1 uncultured Dehalococcoidia bacterium | reverse complement strand
TCTACTCAAGAAACGGGCATTGTGGATCACGGCGGCCGCACCGAGTCGCATCGTGCTGAACCTTCCAGGCTGATCTCAGTACCAAATACCTACGCTGAAAAGTACGATCGCTCCATGGTACTCGGGGCAAATCTCTACTACGCTTGGAGCAACACGGGCCAGAGCGGGCACGAATTCGCACATGCTCCAAGTCCGCAGTCCAGGCAGCGTTCGGCACGTCGGGGTCGCGCAAGCCGCGCAGGGAGCAACTGCTGTAGAGGAGGGCAGACGGTGAAGCTGCGTACAAAGGTGCTGGCAATCATAGGTGTAGCTATTGTCAGTCTCGTAGGCATTCTGTACGCGACGTCGCAGACTGTCATGCTCAGGAGCTTTGATGCTCTGGAGCAGCAGAATACCCGGCAGAACGTGGAAAGGGCGGCCTCTGCGCTGGACAATGAGGTTCTGGCGTTGGACGGCGTCATCCAGGCGGGAGCGGGACTGGACGACACCTACAAGCTGGCCCGGAACCCGAGCCCGGACCAGGAGTACATCTTCAGCAGCCTTACTCAGAAAGCTCTGGGCTCAGTGGCGCTGGATTTCCTGCTTATTGTCAATATGTCGGGCGAGACGGTGTACGCGATGGGGTATGACGACGAGAGACAGGAGCTTGTGCCTGCACCTTCGAGCCTGGCA
>CAZNMB010000038.1:0-7734 GCA_964574095.1 uncultured Dehalococcoidia bacterium | reverse complement strand
CAGAGCACTTGTCCGCTGACGCCAGCCTGGTACATCACCCGGATACAGAGAGCAGCGTCCGCGGGATACTGTTGCTGGAAGAGGGCCCGGCAATAGTCTCCTCCCGCCCCATATCTGGCACCGAAAAGGACGCGCCCATTGCAGGTGCCATGGTAGGGGGTCGCTTCCTCAGAGATGCCGAGATCCAGGAACTCTCCGCGCTGACTCAACTGCCACTTTCGGTGGTCCAGTATCAGGCCACGGATGAACCCGCCGATTTCAGATTGGCGTCTGCCAGCCTGTCGCAGGAGGATCCACTGTTCATCAAGGCTCTTGGTGAAGACTCCATTTCGGGATATGCGCTGCTCAGTGATATCTACGGAAACCCGGCCCTTGTCCTGCGGGCCGAAATGCACAGGGACGTATACCAGCAGGGGCAGGCAAGCAGCCGTCACCTGGTGTGGGCTCTCATCGGGGTCGGCACCGCATTTCTCTTTCTGACACTTGTTCTCATGGAGAAGCTCATTCTTTCTCGCCTGACTCGCCTCAGCGAGAGTGTTGCCTCAGTTGGGCAGAGCGGCAACATCTCGGCTCGCGTTCCGGTAACAGGAAGAGACGAACTGTCCAGGCTTGGCGAAGATATCAACGCAATGCTGGGCGCTCTGGAGACTTCAATTCAGGAGAAGGAGAAAGCCGAGGAGGAGACAGCCAGGATAGAGCAGCAGCTTCAACTGGCCGGCCGCCTGGCCGCAGTCGGAGAGTTGGCGGCAGGGGTCGCACACGAGCTGAATAACCCTCTGGCTTCAGTCCAAGCATTCGCCCAGTTCCTCGCAGCCAAGGAAGACCTGGATGCAAGCACGAAGAGCGATGTGAATACCATCTACAAAGAGGCGCAGCGTGCCAGTAGAATCACCAGCAATCTCCTCTCCTTCGCTCGAAAACACAATCCTAAGAGAAGCCTCATATCAATGAACGAGGTCATCCAGAAGACCCTGGAACTGCACAGCTACCGGATGAGAGTCAACAACATAGAGATAGTGACAGAGCTGGACCCCGACATTCCTATGACCTTCGCTGATTATCATCAGATGCAGCAGGTTTACGCCAACATAATCTCCAACGCCGAGCAGGCTATGACCAAGGCACATGGCAAAGGGAAGCTGGTAGTAACGTCGCAGTCGGTGGGCGAGTTGATACGGGCAACCTTCACTGACGATGGCCCTGGGATTGCAAGGGAGAACCTGAAGAGGTTGTTTGACCCATTCTTCACGACCAAAGAGGTGGGTGAAGGAACAGGACTGGGCCTCAGTATTTGCTACGGCATAGTGCAGGAGCATGGCGGCAGCATATATGCCAGGAGCGAAGACGAGAAGGGAACGACGTTTGTGGTGGACATACCCGTTGTCTCCAAAGTCACCACTGCCGATGAAACCGACTCAACGTACCACCTCCAATCGACCCCACACTACATGTAGCGTTCCTTTCTGCAATCTCGCTCAAGCCTACCCCCACAGTCTCGGCTCGACAGAGGGCCGCAGGTTCTCACTCGTGGGGCCCCGGCTTCGTGACGGCCTGGGCGCCAACCTCGACGGGGGCCCCTTTCGCACCGGGGCGAGCAGAGGCTCCATGAAGCTTCAGCCACTGAGAACCGGTAGACTACAGCTCCCGCGCCACGGTGAGGCCCCACACTGACCCTGCCCCCGCCGCCTTCAAGGCCGATGCACACGCGTCCAGCGTGGCGCCCGTGGTGCAGACGTCGTCGATGAGGAGCACGCTCTCGCCCTGCAGATCCCGCGTGCCGGCGAACGCGTCCCGAACGTTGCTGCGGCGCTCGGCGGCGTTGGCCGTCTTCGCCTGGGTCTCCGTGTCCCGCCGCCGCACCAGCCACCCCTCCGCGACCGGCAGGCCGGCGAGCCTCCCCGTCTCCTTCGCCAGCAGGGCCGCCTGGTTGTAGCCCCGCTCCCGCAGGCGTCCGGGATGCAGGGGCACCGGCACGAGGACGTCGCCGGGCAGGGGATAGGAGCGCAGGAAGCCGGCCAGCAGCTCTCCCAGCGGGGCGGCCATGGCCTTGAGGTGCCTGTACTTCAGCCCGTGGACGGCCTGGCGAGCGATTCCGCCGAACGTGAGCACGGAGCGGATGCCGTCGATCGTCATGGCGTGGCTGAGGCACGACGGGCACAGGGCTCCATTCCTGATGCTCGTGCCGCAGCCCCGGCAGATGGGCTGTCTGACCCGGGGAAGCGCCCCGGAGCACGAAGGGCAGAGGAGGCTGCCTTCCCTGCCGCAGCCGAGGCAGCGCAGGGGGAACAGGAGGTCGAGCAGCGAGGTCCTGATCCGGCGGAGCGAGATCGCCGCCCTCACCGCGCGGCCCCGACTATCTCCGACAGACGGCTGACGCCTTCCTTCGCCAGGAACTCGTCTATGCCCTCCAGAACATCCAGCGGCGCGCGCGGGTTGGCGAAAGTGGCGGTGCCTACCTGAACGGCGCCGGCGCCGGCCATGATGAACTCCAGCGCGTCGCGGGCCGAGACGACCCCCCCGCAGCCGATCACGGGGACCTCGACCGCGCCGGCGACTTCGTAGACCATACGCAGGGCGACCGGCTTGATCGCGGGGCCGGAGAGGCCCCCCACTACGTTGCCCAGCACCGGCCTGCGCAGCGCAAGGTCGATTGCCATGCCCCTGATCGTATTGATGAGCGACACCGCGTCGGCTCCGGCCTCGACCACGGCGCAGGCGACCGCGGTGATGTCGGTGACGTTGGGCGAGAGCTTGACGATGACCGGCAGCGACGTGTTCGCCCTGACCGCGGCGGTCGCCGCCGCCGCCGCCCGTGGGTCCGCCCCGAACTCGATTCCCCCGGCGGACACGTTGGGGCAGCTGATGTTGACCTCGATGCCGCTGACCCCGTCAACGCCGTCGAGCCGCTGCGCGAGTTCAGCGTAGTCCGCGAGACTGCCTCCCAGGATGTTGACGATCACCGGCACGCGCCACCCGGCCCACATCGGCGCCTTCTCCCTGATCAGCGCCTCGATGCCGACGTTCTCCATCCCGATCGAGTTCAGCACGCCCCCCGCGGTCTCGACGAGGCGGGGCTGCGGATTGCCGGGGCGCGGTTCCAGCGTCGTCCCCTTGCAGACGATGGCCCCCAGCCTCTGCACGTCGATGATCTCGGCGTACTCGGTCCCGTAGCCGAAGGTGCCCGACGCCGTCATCACGGGGTTGGCCAGGCGCAGGCCCCGTTTGTTTCTGGGCGCAAGCTCGATCGAGAGGTCGCGTGCTGTCATAGCGAACGATAGGTCGCCTGCAGGAGCAGGGCATCCTCCTCGCGATTGGGGCTCTCGCAGATCAGCAGGCCGCGCACGTCGAAGTCCTTCAGCGCCCGGATCAGGTCGGCGTACCTGAAGTCCGAGTCGGCCAGTACCAGGTGTCTCCTCTCGCCCTTGGGCCCGTACTCGATGCCCGACACGTGCATGTGCATGTCGTCGAGGGCCTGTCGGCCCAGGGCGCTTTCGACCTGTCCCAGAATGGCCGCGAACTCATCGTAGGAGTTGGTCCCGCCTGCGCGGGCGTGGAGATGGGCGAAGTCCACGGCCGGCGCCAGTCCCTCAACCTCAGCGCAGAGCTGCAGCACCTCTTCCAGAGTGCCGAACTGGCCCGCCCTTCCGGTGACCTCCGGCCTGAGTGTGACGCCGCTGCCTTCCTCCCGCAACTGCTCCCGTACCCGCTCCAGGCCCTCTTTCACTGCGGCATACGCATCGGCAGGGGAATCCCCGAGGTAGTACCCGGCGTGAAAGACGATGCTCCTGCCGCCGAAGGCCGACGCGATGCGGGCCGTCCGCAGTATGCGTTCCCTGCTGGCTGCTACCTTCTCGGGCTCGCGGGCGTTGAGGTTCACGTAGTACGGGGCGTGCGCGCTCAGGCTCACCCCCCTTTCCGCGGCGACCTCACCGACGGCGCGCGCCGCCTCCGGCCGCATCGTCACGCCTTGGACGAACTCCACCTCCATGCAGCCCAGCCTCAGCTCGCGGATGCGATCGATGCCGGCCCCTGCCGACTGCGTCTTCGAAGAGATCGGGATCCCCGCAGTGCCGAAAAGCAGGCCTCCGCTACTCGCCATGCTCCTCTTCGGGTTCCACCGGCATCCGGCGTCCCACCGAGGCCGCCACAGGCGCGACCTGCCGCATCAACCGCTCGAAATTGTCGAAGGTGAGTGACTGGGCCCCGTCCTTCAGCGCCATGTCGGGGTTCGGGTGGACCTCGACCATGAACCCGTCCGCTCCCGCCGCGACCACGGCCAGGGCCAGCGGCGGCACAAGGTACCACCTTCCCGTGCCATGGCTGGGGTCGCCGATGACGGGCAGGTGGCTCAGCTTCTGGATGGAGGGAATCGCGCTTATGTCCAGGGTATTGCGCGTGTAGGTCTCGAAGGTGCGGATGCCCCGCTCGCAGAGGAAGACCTGGCGGTTGCCCTGCGCGAGGATGTACTCCGCCGACAGCAGCCATTCCTGGATCGTGGCCGCCATGCCCCGCTTGAGCATCACCGGCTTCCTGACCTTGCCCACCTCATCGAGAAGGTTGAAGTTCTGCATGTTGCGCGCCCCGACCTGGAGGATGTCGGCATACCGCTCCACAAGCTCGACGTCCTGAGGAGTGAGGACCTCCGTGATGAAGGGCAGCCCGGTCTCGGCGCGCGCCTGGGCCAGGAGCTCCAGTCCCCGCTTCCCCAGGCCGCGGAACTGGTAGGGAGAAGTGCTCGGCTTGAACGCGCCCCCGCGCAGGATGTTGGCGCCCGCCGCCTTCACCGCCCTCGCCGTCTCAAGGAGCTGCTGCTCCGTCTCCACGGCGCAGGGCCCGGCGATTATGGCCAGCTTGTCCCCCCCGATGACGACATCGCCCACGCTGATTACAGTGTCCTCGGGCTGGAACTCGCGACTCGACAGCTTGTACGGCTTCGAGATCGGGATAACCTCGTCCACTCCGGGGAGCAGCTCGAGCGTGTCCCTCAACTCGGGATATGTCTGGCCCACCACTCCGATGACCGTGCGCTCGACGCCCCTCGACATGTGGCCGGCGAGCCCGGACTGGGTGAGCTTCTGCATGACTCCGGCGAGCTCGTTCTCGGTGGAGCTCTTTTTCATCACTACCAGCATCTCAGTATCTCCAGCTTCCGCCTATCTCGTGCCCGAAAGGTCCGTCCTCAGGTCCCTGGCCCCCTTGACATACACGTGAGCGATCTCGGCGGCGCTCTTGTCCGTATTGTAGAGGACCAGAATGCGAATGCAACTCTCGAGGCTGCCGGGCACGTCTACCTCCGTGGCACACAGCAGCGCGGTGTCCACCCAGCCCAGTTGACGGGCCGCAGTCGCGGGAAATGCCGCGTTGAGATCAGGTGTTGTCGTGAGAACGGCGCAGGCCACGTCCTCCGGCCTGATGTCATTGGCGTCGATCATCATCTGCAGCAGCTCGCGGCTCGCCTCCAGAATGGCCCCGACGGTGTTGCTGTCCGCGGTAGTCGCTCCCCGAATCCCTCTACAAGCCATTGCTCTCCTTCGGCTGTCGCACGCCGGGCCCGCTAAAGTATACCATAGCCGGGGCGGCTTGCCATCCCGGATGGCCGGTGTCCGCCTACCGTAGCCCGTGCCGTGCCGCCACCTGGTCCAGGATCGAGTCGATGTCGCGCGCCGGTGCGCCGCCCTGCGGTTTCCCCAGCGGGTCGGGGCTCACGGGGCCTCCAAGCAGCACCTCAAGAGTGGCCCTGATGGAGTGCGCGAGCGCCTTGAGATGATAGCCGCCCTCAAGTGAGAGGAGCAGCTTTCCCCCGCACAGCTCGGCCGCCAGCTCCTTGAGGATGACCGTGATAGCGGCGAAGCCGTCCACGGTCACCTGCATCGCCGACAGCGGGTCGTCCCTGTGGGCGTCGTAGCCCGCCGACACCAGTATGAGCTGCGGCTGGAACCTGCGCGCGACGGGCACCAGGATCTCCTTGTAAGCACGCCGGTATTCCTCGTCGCCGCAGTAGGCCGGCAGGGGCACGTTGACCGTCGCCCCCTTCCCCTCGGCCACTCCGTCCTCCGCCACCGCCCCGGTGCCGGGGTAGTGGGGATACTGGTGCGAGGAGAAATAGAGAACCGCAGGGTCGCCATAGAAGACCTGCTCGGTGCCGTTGCCGTGATGGACGTCGAAATCGGCGATCAGGACCCGCTCCAACCCGTGGTTGGCCATGGCATACTTGGCCGCGATAGCCACGTTGTTGAACAGGCAGAACCCCATCGCGTAGTCCGGCGTGGCATGGTGTCCCGGCGGTCGCACCAGTGCGAACGCCTGGTCCACCTCTCCGGCCACTATCGCATCGACCCCGCGCAGCACGCCGCCGACGGCGTACAGCGCAACGTTGAAGGAATCCGGTGAGGCTACCGTGTCCCCATCGAGCCAGCCCCCGCCGCGCGCGGAGTAGCCCTGCACGCGGGCGATGTGGTCCTGGCTGTGCGCCAGCGCGATCTCCTCGGCGGTGGCGGCCCTCGGTGAAAGGCGGACGAGCTTCTTCAGCAGCCCGGACTCCTCAAGCACTTCCATGGTCGCCACCAGCCGGCTCCCGTTCTCCACGTGGGCGCCGGTATCGTGCTTCAAGTAGACCGGGTCATAGATCAGGCCGACAGTCATCGCCCGGTCCTCCGCGGATTCTCGGGATTGGGAACGTCCAGCGGAATGCAAATCCCCCCGGGGCGGGGGGATTCAGGGTCACATCGACCAGGGTCCTGTCTGAACATCAGCGGGCAGGGGTGGAGCGATTGCTCCGGGCTGCCCTGTTCTCTTGGATTCTCGGCCGCTCTCCTAGGAGCTTGGCTTGAAGTAGTCGATATCCAGGATGCTTCCCTCGCGCTCCTCCTTGAAGACGGGTTCGAGGCGCATGCCAACCTTGATCTTGTCCAGATCGACCTCGCCCAGGATATGTGCCATCCCCGTGTCGGCGCCGTCCATCTGGATGACTCCGTAGGCGAATGGAACGGGCTTGGGCAGATACGGCTCTTCGTAGCGCACGATAGTGTAGCTGGCCAGCGTACCGTGGCCGCTCAGATCGACCCACTCGCTCATTCGCGAGAAACACGTCGGGCAGTGGGACCTCGGAGGCACGAAGACCTTGCCGCAGCTCGGGCACTTGATGCCCATGATCTTCTTCTCGTCCCTGATCGCCTTCAGGAACTTGGTGCCCGTCGCCCCGACGCTGACCACGAAATTCGAATAGGCTCTGACCTCGACATTGACCGGCTCGTCAGATATTTGGGGCAAATGATGGGACATCTCAACACCTCGATATCTAGTCTCGACTACTCCTCGACAGGCTTCCAGTAGAGGATATCATCGGCTCTCCCGCGCCGTTCCTCCGGCGGCCTCCAGACCGCCTCCAGCAGCATTCCGGTCTTGAGCTTCGACGTATCCGTCTCGGAGCACCAGCCGTCCATCCTCGCTCCGCCTTCGAGCTCCACGGCGATTATGGGGTTCTCCCAGTTCTTCAGCTCGCCCGTCCTGGAGTCGTACATCGGGAAGTTGATCTTGAAGGCCGAGACCAGACGGCCCCGCTGGCCCTGGTCAACCCACTCCGTCTGCTTGACGTGATGCATCGGGCAGACGATGCGGGGCGGAACGGTGCACCGGCCGTCCACAGGGCACTTCGTGGCGAGGATCCTGCCCACCTTGAGGCCGTTGGCGAACTTGCTCTGGTATCCCAGTGCATGGTAAAAAGGCACCTGCCGC
>CAZNMB010000037.1:7243-9820 GCA_964574095.1 uncultured Dehalococcoidia bacterium | reverse complement strand
TGATCAAGGTCCACACCTCATCGACAACGCGCAGCGAGATAATGCAGATCGTGGACATCTTCCGCGCCAAGATTGTTGACGTCAGCGCGGACTCCATGACAATCGAGGCCACCGGGGATGAGGAGAAGATCGACTCCCTGCAAAGCCTGCTCAGGAAGTTCGGCATCAAGGAACTGGCACGCACCGGCCGGATCGCCCTGCCGCGGGGTGGGAGCCTTGGCGAGTAAGGGCCGGTTCTGTCATTGGAGACGCGGCGGGTCTAAGAAGCTCAAGATACGGGGGAAGTAAATGTACTATGACAAGGACGCTGATCTGAAGCTGCTCTCAGGCAAGACTATAGGCATAGTCGGCTTCGGCAGCCAGGGACACGCGCATGCCCAGAATCTCAGGGACAGCGGATGCAACGTGATCGTGGCCGAGGCCAAGGCGACAGACAACTGGAAGGCGGCGAAGAAGGCCGGGTTCAGTGTCGCGTCGGCGGCGGCAGTGGCGAAGGATGCTGACATCGTTACGCTGCTTGTGCCTGACTCTCTTCATCCGGCCGTCTACCGGGACATGGAGAAGGGCCTCACCAAAGGGAAGATGCTCATATTCGCCCACGGCTTCAACATCCACTACAACCAGATCGTGCCGCCGCGCGATATCGACGTGACCATGGTCGCGCCCAAGTGCCCGGGACACATGCTGCGGCAGACCTACACGGAGGGCTCCGGGCCGCCGGCCCTGCTCGCGATCCACCAGGACGCCACGGGGAAGGCCAAGAAGGTGGCTCTGGCGTACGCGAAAGGTATCGGATGCACACGGGCGGGTGTCATGGAGACGACGTTTCTCGAGGAGACGGAGACTGACCTCTTCGGCGAGCAGACGGTCCTCTGCGGCGGCGTCGCGTGTCTGGTGAAGGCCGGGTTTGAGACTCTGGTCGAGGCGGGCTATCAGCCGGAGATCGCGTACTTCGAGTGCATGCATGAGCTGAAGCTCATCGTCGACCTGTTCTATCAGGGCGGATTCAGCTACATGAACTACTCGGTGAGCGATACTGCCGAGTACGGGGGCTACGTTTCCGGCCCCCGGGTGATCGATAGCTGCGTAAAAGAGGCGATGGCTCAGATCCTGGCCGAGATTCAGGACGGCAGCTTCGCCACGCGCTGGATTCTGGAGAACCAGGCGGGAAGGCCGTCGTTCCTCGCGATGAGGAGGCAGGAGCAGAACCACGAAATCGAGACCGTGGGCAACAAGCTCAGGGCGATGATGCCCTGGCTGAAGAAGAAGTGACCGGCTGATTGAGGGTGATTGGGTTGGACAAGATCGTCATATTCGACACCACGCTCCGGGACGGCGAGCAGTCGCCGGGAGCGGCCCTGAATGTGGAAGAGAAGCTGGAGATCGCGCGGCAGCTCGCCAGGCTGGGCGTGGACGTGATCGAAGCAGGCTTCCCGATCGCCTCCGGCGGGGACTTGGAGGCGGTGCGCCGCATCGCCAATGAGATTCGCGGCCCGGTGATTTGCGGTCTGACGCATGCCGTTGAGGCGGGCGTCGACGCGGCCTGGGAGGCTGTGAAGGGGGCGGAGAGGTCGCGGATTCACGTCTTCCTGTCCAGCTCCGATCTGCACATCACGCACCAACTGAAGAAGAAGCGGAAGGATGACGTGCTCGAGGACGCCCGGAGAATGGTGGCCCGCGCGAAGGGCTATCTGGACGACGTGGAGTTCTCGCCGATGGATGCGACCCGCACCGAGCCGGCGTTTCTGTACAGGATCATAGAGGCCACGATCGATGCCGGGGCGACGACGATCAACGTCCCCGACACCGTCGGCTACACGATACCGCGCGAGTTCTGCGCCTTGATCGAGGGCATCCGCAAGAATGTGCCCAACATCGACAAGGCTGTGCTCAGCGTGCACTGCCACAACGACCTCGGGCTGGCCGTCGCCAACAGCCTCGCCGTCCTGGACTGCGGGGTGCGCCAGATCGAGTGTACCGTCAACGGAATCGGCGAGCGGGCGGGGAATGCCTCGCTCGAGGAGATCGTCATGGCGGTCCGTACGCGCAGTGACCTGTTCAGGTACACGACGAACGTTGACACGGCGCAGCTATACAAGACAAGCAGGCTGGTCAGCGATCTCACCGGCATGTTCGTCCAGCCCAACAAGGCGATTGTCGGGCGGAATGCCTTCGTCCACGAGTCGGGTATTCATCAGGACGGAGTCCTCAAGGAGAGAATAACCTACGAGATAATGGACCCCAGAGACGTGGGGCAGCCGGGAAGCTCGCTTACCCTGGGGAAGCTGAGCGGCCGGGCGGCATTCAAGGACCGACTGAAGAAGATGGGGTATGAGCTTTCGGACGAGGACCTGGTCCGCGCCTTCTCGGCGTTCAAGGCCCTCGCCGACAAGAAGAGGGAGATCACCGACGATCTCCTGCTGCGGACGAAGCTCCCGGAAGGCACGACAATCGAATCCATGGACGTAGGCGGCACGACGTACATGAAAGGGACGGTGGACGTTGACGTCGGCCCGACCGGCCTCTACGAGTCCGTGCGGTTCTACGTCTGCAACGCGGACGAGGACTACATGACCG
>CAZNMB010000037.1:0-7233 GCA_964574095.1 uncultured Dehalococcoidia bacterium | reverse complement strand
GGAAGCGCTCGTTGCCGAGCAGCTGCGCACAGTATCAGAGACGTATCACCTGGAGCACATACAGGTGTCATGCGGCGATCACAGCATCCCCACCGCTTCCGTCAGGTTGACCGGTCCCAAGGGCGAGGTTATGGCGGACGCGGCGCTGGGGGATGGCCCGGTGGACGCGGTGTACCGGGCCATCAATCGTATAGTGAAGGTGCCCAACCAGCTCATCGAGTTCAGCGTGGAGTCGATCACCGAGGGCATCGATGCCATGGGTGACGTGACCATACGGATTCGGAGCGATGACAAGATTTACACGGGGCGCGGTGCTGCCACGGACATCGTCGTGGCCAGCGCCAAGGCCTACATGAACGCTCTCAATCGCCTGCTGGCGGCGACGCAGCAGGAGCAGGCGACCTGAGGCCAACCGAGGGCCGCCTGTTACCAGTGCGAAATGGTTGCAGGCGAGCATATAGATTGGTATTGCCTTTTGACAACATGCGTTGTATACTATCGGGCGCTATAACCTGGATTCAATGCGGAGCTCGTCCACGGCAGGTCCATCACAGGGTTCCTAGCCACAGGCGGCAGCGAGGACAGGATAGCGATCAAGTACCAGGAGGCCGGTGATGGATTTTGGCGACAAGACCCTTACCTGCCGAGAGTGCGGTGCTGCGTTCACGTTCACCGCAGGCGAGCAGGAGTTCTTCCAGTCGAAGGGGCTGCTGAACGAGCCCGGGCGCTGCCCCGCCTGCAGGGCAGCCAGGCGCAGGGGATTCCCGTCGCGGACGGAGCGGGAGTACTTCGACATCGTATGTGACTCGTGCGGCCAGGAGGCCAAGGTGCCGTTCCAGCCCAGGGGTGATCGGCCCGTCTACTGCGACGAGTGCTTCTCCCGGTCGAAGGCGCGCTAGCGGGAACTTCCGGGCAGACCTCGGGGCATCCACTCCAAGATCGGGCGGTCCGGTGGGGAGAGTCGCCGCCGCCCGAGACCCGCACACCCAAGCTCCGGTGATCGGCGTGGAGTCGATGTCGGGGCGACGTTTGGCTGTCGTGCCCCGTGCTTGCCCGCGGATCCGCACTACCCGCAATCGGAAGCCTCGTTTGTCGCGACGGCGAAGCGCTGCGGCGATGACAGCCTCGGGGAAGGTCACGCGACACGGCGCGTTCACTGAGTCAGATGCCGCCGGTGTCCCGCCGGGTGCCGGCGACCCGTATTCTCACTTGAGGTGCTCGAATTGACGCTGGTTGAGAAGATCCTTGCCGCCCACTGTGATGTGGGTAGAGTGAGCCCAGGCGAGCTGGTGAGCGTCAGGGTCGATCTGATCCTGGCCAATGACATCACGGCTCCTCTCGCCATCAAGGAGTTCCGGCGAATCGGCGTGGAGAGGGTGTTCGATCCCCATAAGGTGGTGATGGTCCCGGACCACTTCGTGCCGAACAAGGACATCGCCTCCGCCGAGCAGGCCAAAATGATGCGGGAGTTCGCCCGGGAGCAGGGCCTCATCTACTTCGAGGTGGGCGAGATGGGCATCGAGCACGTCATTTTGCCCGAGAAGGGCCTCGTGCTGCCAGGAGATGTGGTGATCGGCGCCGACTCACATACCTGCACGTACGGTGCTGTCGGGGCCTTTGCCACGGGCATGGGCTCGACCGACGTAGCGGCGGCGATGGCCACCGGCGACATCTGGATGAAGGTCCCCCCTACCGTCAAGCTCGTGTACCACGGACGTGTCGGCCGGTGGGTCAGCGGGAAGGACCTCATTCTGTATACCATCGGCGACATCGGCGTGGACGGCGCCCGCTACTCGGCGATGGAATTCAGCGGCGAGGCGGTCGATGCCTTGTCGATGGAAAGCCGCTTCACCATGTCGAACATGGCGATAGAGGCCGGGGCCAAAGCCGGCGTCTTTCGTGCGGATGATGTGACGCTGGATTATGTCAAGCAGCGGGCCAGGCGCCCCTATACGGTGTATGAGCCCGACGAGGATGCGGATTACGCCCAGGTCGTCGAGTATGACGTTTCGCAGATCGAGCCTCAGGTAGCCTTCCCGCACCTGCCGTCGAACGCCAGGCCGATCAGCGCCGTGGGAGAGGTGGAGATCGACCAGGTTGTTATCGGAAGCTGCACCAACGGGCGGCTCGAGGACCTCGTGACCGCCGCGGAGGTGCTTGGCGGGCGCAGGGTGAGCCCCGGGGTGCGGTGCATTGTCATCCCCGGCTCGCGGGAGGTATACCTGGAGCTGCTGCGGAGGGGCTTGATCGAGGCCCTGATCGAGGCGGGGGCAGTGGTCAGCACGCCGACATGCGGCCCGTGCCTCGGAGGTCACATGGGCGTTCTCGCCGCGGGCGAACGCTGTGTGTCGACCACGAACCGCAACTTCGTGGGCCGGATGGGGAGCAAGGAGTCCGAGGTGTACCTGGCGAATCCTGCCGTTGCGGCGGCGAGCGCGATCGCGGGCAGGATCGCGGGCCCGGAGGAGGTCCTGTAGTGAGGATCAGAGGCCGTGTTCACAAGTACGGCGCCGACGTCAACACGGACGTCATCATCCCCGCGCGCTATCTGAACGTTTTCGACCCCGACGAACTCGCGCAGCACTGCATGGAGGACATCGACAGCGAGTTCGTCAACAGGGTGCAACCGGGCGATATCATCGTCGCCGACACGAATTTCGGCTGCGGCTCGTCGCGCGAGCATGCCCCACTTGCGATCAAGGCCGCGGGTGTGGGCTGCGTGATCGCCAAGAGCTTCGCCCGAATATTCTATCGCAACGCGCTGAACATCGGCCTGCCCATTCTGGAGTGCGAGAAGGCGGCGGAAACCGCAGAGGCCGGTGATACCATCGAGGTGGAGCTGTCCTCCGGCGAGATCACGAATGTGACCAGAGGGCTCAGCTTCTGGGCCGAGCCATTCCCCGCTTTCATGTTGGAGTTGATCGAGGCTGGCGGGCTGATTGAGTACACGAGGCGCAAGATTGCTGCCGGAGGGAGCCCCAAGTGAGATTCGAAATCGCTGTTCTGCCGGGGGATGGGGTTGGGCCCGAGGTCGTGGCCGAGACTGTAAGGGTGCTGCGGGCCGTGGGCGTCAGGGCGGGCCACGATTTCGCCCTCCTCTATGGCGACGTTGGCGGGGCCTCGATCGACAAGCATGGCGTTTCCCTGACAGCGGATACACTCCAGATGTGCAGGCGGTCCGATGCGGTGCTTCTCGGGGCGGTCGGCGGCCCCAAGTGGGACGATCCCCTGGCCAAGGTCCGGCCCGAGGACGGCCTGCTGGCGTTGCGCAGGGAGCTGAGGCTGTTCGCCAACCTGCGCCCGGTCAGGGTGCTGCCGATGCTCATAGACTCGACAAGCCTGAAGCCCCACATCCTGCGCGGGGTAGACATGCTGGTGGTACGCGAACTCACCGGGGGACTGTACTTCGGCCGGCCCAAACGCCAGTGGAGGACATCGCGCGGCAGGCGCGCTGTTGACAGCATGGTCTACTCTGAGCATGAGATCGCTCGCATTCTGCGCGCCGGGTTCGAGCTGGCCCGAACGCGACGAAGGAAGCTCACATCTGTGGACAAGGCCAACGTGCTCGAGTCGTCGCGACTCTGGCGCGAGATCGCAATCGAGCTGGCTCCGGAGTATCCGGACGTGGAGTTGGAGCACCAGCTTGTTGATGCCTGCGCCATGCGGCTGATCCAGAGCCCGGCGCAGTTCGATGTCATTGTCACTGAGAACACCTTCGGCGATATCCTGACCGACGAAGCGTCGATGCTGGCTGGGTCTCTGGGGATGCTGCCGTCGGCCAGCATCGCGGCCATCCCCCAAGCCGGGGGAAAGGTCTTCGGACTCTACGAGCCAATCCACGGCAGCTCGCCCAGAAGGGCCGGGCTCAACATGGCGAACCCGATCGCCACCATCCTCAGCGGTGCCATGATGCTTCGCTACTCCCTTGGCCTCGCGTCGGAGGCGGATGACATAGAGAGAGCAGTCGAGGCCGTGCTCGAAGATGGTCGGCGCACCTACGACATCATGAGCGACGGGATGACCAGGGTCAGCACCAGCGAGATGGGTGAGTTGATCGCCCGGAAGCTGTCCTGAGAACCCCGTCCCACAGCGCCGAAGATTCCTCGCAAAGTCGCGGGACCGCGTTCCGCTGTGTGCCGCGGACTGTCTGTCCCCGAAGCTTCGGCGAGAGTCCTCCCCCGAGTGCCGAGCTTGACAGTCGCATCGTCGCCATAGTAACATTTCATCGGTCGTGCTAGATGGGGAGCCAGCGGTGCCCTGAACCCGCAATCCGCTATAGCGGGATCGAATCCCCGCTCGAGGTCCTACTCTTTCCGTGACTGCTCGCTGTGTACCGGCGTCGAGCGCTGGGTCCTGCGCGGCAGAACACTATGAACCCCGTCAGGTCCGGGAGGAAGCAGCGGTAAATAGCAGTCTCTGGGTGCCGCAGGTCAACCTGGCGGGAGCCGGGCGCAGAGGCAAGACGGACAGGGTGGATCGACAGCGGGTGCACGACCTTTCTTATGTCTATCGGACAGGACATTCAACACCCGGCACGGATGTGCAGCAGTGAGGCTCGCATGTCCGCACTTTACTACTTGTAGGAGGTCAGCCAAATGGACCTGGGTCTTCAAGGAAAGACGGTCATCGTTACCGGCGGCGCGGCCAACATCGGTCGGGGAATCACATTGGCCTTTCTGAAAGAGAAGGCCAATGTGGTGATCGCCGATATCGATGAGGAGCAGGGGGCGAAGGTGGGCAAGGAGGCGAAGGGGCTGGGAGGGAAGGTGATTGCTGTCAAGACGGATGTCACCGACTATACGTCGGTGGAGGCGATGGTCAAGAAGGCCATCGAGGCCTTCGGCTCTGTCGATGTGCTCGTCAACAACGCGGGTTATGTGTCCAACAAGCTCTTTCTCAAGAAGCCGGTCGAGGAATACGACAAGGAGATCAGAATCAACTACATGGGCGTGATCCACTGCACGCGGGCGGTGCTGGACCACATGGTGGAGCGCAAGGCTGGCAGGATCGTGAACATAGCCTCCGATTCCGGCAGGGTTGGCGAGCCGAGGGAGGCCGTCTACTCCGGCACCAAGGGGGCGGTGATCGCTTTCGGAAAGGCGATCGCGAAGGAGATGGGCAGATTCGGCATTACGGTCAACGCGATCTGCCCCGGAGCGAACATCCCCCAGAAGCCCGGCACCGCGGGCAAACACAGCATGTGGGCCGGCGACATCACCGTCGAGATGATTCCGCCGGAGACAAAGGATAGGATAATCGGCCAGTACCCGCTGGGCCGGATGGGGACGCCGGAGGATGTGGCCTACGCCGCGTTGTTCTTCGCGTCGCAGGGGGCGAACTACATCACCGGGCAGACCCTGAGCGTCAGCGGCGGCTTCAGCATGGCATAGACCGCCTGCCCGTCTCAAGCCGCGTCCGGTGAAAGACGCGGAGCCATCGAGAAGGAGAGAAGACAAGAGTGGAAGACATCAGGCCCATAGACATCATGAACTACCCCTTCTGGAATCCCACGGCGTGGAGTGGGAGGGAGTTCCAGATACTGGCGGCCACCATGATGAGGTCGCACACTCAGCCTGGGTCGGGGCACGATCAGAACATCCTGATCGAGACGATGAAGAACCGCGCCGCCCCGCTCCCTGTCCCCATCCCGACGACAGCGGAGTTCGTGGCGCAGATGGATGAGATCGGGTACGACAAGGTGTTCATTCCCGCCATCAAGATGTGGTCCCACTGGGACAAGAAGATGATCTGGGACTACAAGCCGGAGGAAATCCACGAGCACATAAAGGACTTTCCCGACCGGCTGATCCCGGCCGTCGGCTACAATCCCAATCGGATTGAGGAGAGCCTTGAGGAGATCGAGAGAGGAGTCAAGGAGTTCGGCGCCAAGTACTGCTACTTCCATTCGCTGACGTTCGGGCTGCCGCTGAATGACAAGAGGCTGTATCCCTGCTATGCCAAGTGCAGTGAGCTGGGAATCCCGGTCGGGATGCAGACTGGACATGCCGCGGAGCTCTTTCCCAGCTGGCCGGGGTATCCCATGCACCTCGACGAGGTGGCGCTGGATTTCCCGGGGCTCACTATCATCGGCTCTCACACTGGGTGGCCGTGGGTCAACGAGCTGGTATGCGTCGCCTGGAAGCACCCCAACGTATATTGCGACTGCTCGGCCTGGATGCCCAAGCTTCTGCCCAAGCTCCACCCCCAGTTGCTCGTCTTCATGCAGTTCTGGGCCGGTCAGGAGAAGACGCTCTTCGGCACCAACAACATGGGCCTGAAGCCGTTCAAGGAGCAGTTCCTGGCGTTGCCGCTGAGTGACGAGGCCAAGAGGATGATAATGCGTGAGAACGCGCTCAAGGTCTTCAAGCTGTAGCGCGGTGGAACCGAGGTTTGTCGTCTGCGCGATAGCTCGTTGGGAACAGTCGGTCGTGACGCGCTCGGCCGCTGTTCCCAACGTCTTGTTGCCGGCACCTCGATCGGGAGGCTCGGCGCATGTCCCCTGCTCCTAGAGGGAGAGAGCGTGCCCGCGCCGCCGGCAGGCCGGACACGTTCGAGGCGAAACGCCGGCTGCACGCGATGGGGGCCAGGGCTACCAAGGGACTCGGCCAGCACTTCCTCGTCGATCGCCGCGTGCTGGACACCATCGTTGCCGCTGCTGACCTTGCGCCCGGCGACACCGTCGTTGAAGTAGGCCCCGGGCTCGGGACTCTGACGGCCGAGCTCCTCGGGGTCGGGGCGAGTGTGGTCGCAGTGGAGGTGGACTCCAGGCTGGCGTCTGCCCTCGAGTCAAGGTTCTCCGGTTCGCCCCGGCTGGCGATCGTCAAGGCGGATGTCCTCGAGCTGGACCCGGCCGCCATCATTCGGAGGGAGGAGGTCGGTGACAGCGGAGCCGGGAGCTACAAGGTCGTTGCCAACCTGCCCTACTACGTCGCGTCGGCGATACTGCGTCATTTCCTTGAAGCGTCGTCCAAACCTGTGCTGATGGTGGTGATGCTCCAGAAGGAGGTAGGCCGGAGCATTGCCGCCGGGCCGGGGGACTTGGGCCTGCTGGGAGTGAGCGTGCAGGTGTATGGAAGTCCCACCATTGTTGACTACGTGCCGCCGGGCGCCTTCTACCCGGAGCCCAAGGTGGATTCGGCCATTGTACGCATCGACGTCTACGCGCGGCCTCTGGTCGATGTCGATGAAATCGCGGGCTTCGGGCGAAGCTGCCAACCTTATGGCGTCAATGTC
>CAZNMB010000036.1:0-10038 GCA_964574095.1 uncultured Dehalococcoidia bacterium | reverse complement strand
CGTTCCTGGGGAGGTATGACGCCAGGATCAGGGCCCACCCCATCATCCAGTGGGCAATAACCTGCGTCGGGCGCTGGAACCTGCGCAGGGCCCAGGAGAGCCACAGTCGGAAGGAGCTGAGGGCGCGGGTGCACTACCAGTTCGGATTCGGTATCCTGACCCATGCCGGCACGCCGCTGGTGAGAAGCGCGCTGCGTTCGGTGCGGGATGATCCCGCCGTCGTCGCGAAATGGGTGAGGATGTTTCTCAGGTACTACTACAACTGGGAGCACGAGCGTTTTGGAGGTGGGCAACCGCCGCCGGCGGCAGGAAAGAGGGGAGTCCTCGGAATCGGCCTCCGGGTACTGGACGCCGGGCTCAGAGTGCTGGGCCCGCTGCTCAAAGCCGAAGCCATCGCTCTCGAGCCCCTGTCGGGGACCGTCAATCCACTGGTCAGGATGCTCCGCCCCGTGCTCGAGCCCGCGCTCCACGCCTTCGCTCGAATGGAGTCGCTGCTTCGCCCCCTGACGAGGCGGGTCACTCGCTCCGTTTCCGGCGCCGATCCGTCGCTGTTCGACGTCCGCTGAGCGGCCGGGCCGGCGTCATCCCCCGGCTATGGCCAGCATGAGGTAGACTTCGTCACCGTCCCCCAGCGGCCTGGACAGTTCCTCCGGGAAGACCCTTTCGCCGTTCACGAAGAAGATGACCTCCGGCCGTAGATCGCCCTGCTTGTCGTACAGCCATCGCCTCACGCTGGGGAACTGGCGCTCCAGGTCGGCCAGCGATTCCAGCGGGCTGGACGCGTTCACCTCGACTGTCTCCTGGCCGCCGGCGGACTTGCGCAGTAGCGGGGCCAGCTTGACGGTGGAGCTCATGATTTCCCTCCTGGGACATTCTCGCGCTGCGCGGCGTGCACTTACGCAGAGTATATCATGCGGCGTTGTGCCGGGGGGCAGGAAGTGGCGTGTCCGGGCGCTGGAACGGCTGCGTTCGGCCGCCGGCGACGAGCGCGTCCGTATTGTAACCAGCGACCTCCTGTGGTAGCATCTGTCTCGTCTGTGAATGTCGGGGATAAGGGAGCAGGAGATATGAGGTGCCCCAATTGCGGAACGGAAGCTGCGGAGGGCGACAGGTTCTGCCCCAAATGCGGGGCCGGCCTGCAGGGCGGTGCGGGTTCCTGCCTGAAGTGCGGCTCGGCGCTGAAGCCTGACGCCACGTACTGCGCTCAATGCGGCATGACGGTGCCCAGGAGGGGCCGGCCGGTTGAGCGCCTCTCCAAGAGCTTCTTCCTGGGATCGTTGGTCGGCGGTTGGGTCCTGGGGTACGCTATGGTCATCGGAGCGATCTTCTCCGGCAGCGCGGGCGCTTCCATCGGGCTCGGCCTGTTCAGCACGCTGCCCCTGGTGTACACCGCAGTGGTCTTCTTCGTGCTGTGGTACAAGGCGTGGGAGTCGGTGCAGGACGGCCATGTACGGACGTCGCCGTGCCGCGCCGTCGGCTTCATGTTCATCCCCTTCTTCAACCTGTACTGGCTGTTCGAGGCCATTTGGGGATTCGCCCGGGACTACAACCGCTTCATTGTGAGACACCGGATATCGGCGCCGGACCTGAGCGAGGGGCTCTTCCTGGCCGTGTGTATCCTGAGTGTCGTTTCGTTCTGCCTGGGATGGGTCCCCTTCTTCGGCTACGTTATCGTGATCGCCCTGCTGGTCTTGATCGTGATCGTTGCGAACGCGGTCGTGGATGGCGTGAACCGCCTGGCCGAGTCCGCCTGAAGCACGGGGCCGGCCCCGTGCAGCGGGACGCTTCCGCGGCAGGTCGCCGGAGGAAGGAGAGTCGGATGCGCAAGCTGCTTCGGGTCAATCTCTCGAACGGCGCCATTGCCGGGGAGACCATTCCCGGGAAAGTGGCCGCGGAGTACGTCGGGGGCCGTGGCTTCTGCGCCCGATACCTCTACGACGAGGTCCCGCCGGGCATCGATCCACTGTCTCCGGAGAACAAGCTCCTGCTCGCGACGGGCCCGCTGGCGGGGACGGGCGCGCAGGCGTTCTCCAAGTGGGTCGCAGTTGCCAAGAGCCCGCTCACCGGCACCTTCAGCCGCAGCAGCGGCGGCGGTGACTTCGGGGCCTGGCTCAAGTGGGCCGGATTCGAGCTTATGATCGTCGAGGGCCGCGCACCGCAGCCTGTCTACCTCCATGTGAAAGACGGCAGGTACGAGATCCGCGACGCCGCGAACATCTGGGGCCGAACCACCGGCGAGGCGCAGAAGATCCTGAAGAAGGAGCACGGCGCCCGGGCTCGCACCGTCTGCATCGGCCCCGCTGCGGAGAGGCTCGTCCGTTTCGCCCCCATCATCAGCGACCGCCGTGCCGCGGGCCGCGGTGGCATGGGTACCGTGATGGCGTCCAAGAACCTCAAGGCTATCGTGATCGAGGCCGATCGCAGGGAGGACCTGGCGGACCCCGCCGGGTTCGGCAGGGTGGTGCGGGAGCAGGTCAAGGCAATGAAGGCCGGGCTGGGGTATGAGGTGTTCCGGGACTACGGCACCGTGCAGGGCCTGGACTACTTCTATCCGGCATTCGGCTCGATTCCGATGAAGAACTGGCGCTTCGCGGAGATGGAGGGCTGGCCTGAGAACATCGGAATGTGGCCGTACTCCCGGGTCACGGAGAAACACGTCGGCTGCTACGGCTGCTCTCTCAAGTGCGGCAAGGTGAGGAGGGTGACCGGCGGCAAGTACGCCGGTCTCACCACCGAGGGGCCGCAGTTCGAGGCCGCCTGGGCGTTCAGCGGGCCCACCGGCTGCACCAACCTCGACGCGACGCTGGTCGCGAACCACCTGTGCTGCGAGCAGGGGCTGGACGTGATCAGCACGGGCAACGCCATCGGCTTCGCCTACGAGCTGTTCGAGAAGGGCATCCTTACAACGAAGGATACCGGCGGCCTGGTCCTTTCCTACGGGGACCCCGAGCCTATGCTGGACCTCGTCGGGAAGATCGCACGCCGGGAGGGCATCGGCGATATCCTCGCCGAGGGGACGAAGAGGGCGGCGGAGCACATCGGCAAAGGGGCCGAGGCGTACGCCATGCACGTCAAGGGCCTGGAGATGCCGGGCTACGACCCGCGCGCCCGCAAGGCGATGGGCATGAACTGGGCTTTGAGCAACATGGGGGCCAATCACAACTACGGCTGGCCCCAGCAGGAGATCGGAGACCCGAAGCCGAGGGTCCTCGATCCCGCCGCGGATGAGGGCCAGGGAGACGTGATCATGTACAACCACGACTCCACGGCCGCCCTCGAGTTCGGCATCGCCTGCATATTCCCCAGCCACCATCTCCAGTTCTACGGCCTGGAGCTGATGGGTAAGATGCTTGAGGCCGCGCTCGGCGAGGCCAGGTTCGCCGGTGAGGACTACCTCATGCGGGCCGGAGAGAGGGTGTACAACGTGGAGCGATGCTTCAACATCCGCGAGGGCTTCGACCGGAAGGACGACACGCTTCCCCGGAGGATGTTCACCGAGCCTCTGCGCGGCGGGGTGCGCGACGGCGAGGTGATTCGAAAGCCCGACGCGATCATAGACCAGTACTACGACGTCAGGGGATGGGACCGCAACGGCATCCCGACCCGGCAGACGCTCGCCGGGCTCGGCCTGGAGGCGATGGATGCCGACGTTTCCCGGTTTCGGCGGTAGGCCTTAGGAGAAGGTGCCATGAGAGAAGCTGTCCTCGAAAGCACGGGGTTTGTTGTCCGGGAGGCGCCCGAGCCGTTGCTCGGCGAGGGCGACGTTCTGATCGAGGTGCGCTTCTGCGGGATCTGCGGCTCCGATTTGCATACCTACGGGGACCGCATACCGGGCCGGTACGGCCACGAGTACGCCGGTGATATCGCCGCGATGGGGCCGGGGGTCAGCGGTTGGGAGGTGGGCGATCGAGTGGCGGCGGAGTCCCTGTTGGGCTGCGGGGGGTGCGAGTGGTGCCTGCGGGGAGAGCCGGGCCTGTGCGAGGACTTCTACACGTTCTGGGCCCAGAGCACGACCGGGTTCGCGACGTACACCAGGGTCAGGGCGAGCCAGCTCCACAGGCTGCCTCAGGGGATGAGCTACGAAGAAGGGGCCCTCGTCGAGCCCGCAGCGGTGGCGCTGCACGCGGTGAGGCTATCCGGCATCGGGCTGGGCGACACGGTGGCGGTGCTCGGGCTCGGGGCCATAGGGCAGCTCGTCGCCCGCTTCGCGGCGCTTTCCGGGGCGCGGGCTGTCTATGCCACGGAGGCCAGCCGTTCGCGGATCGAGCTCGCCACGGGCGTCGTGGACGAGGTGATCGACGTGACCTCGGTCGATCCGGTGGCGAGGATCCTCGAACTGACGGCCGGTCGCGGGCCCGACATTGTCTTCGAGTGCGCGGGAGCGGTGTCGTCCAGCCAGCAGTCGCTGGCGCTGGCGAGGAGGGGCGGGACGATCGTTATCGCGGGCGTGTGCATGCACGGCGTCGAGCTGGTGGTCAGCAATATCGCCCTCAAGGAGCTCACCGTCAAGGGCTCCATGTGCCTCTGCGCGGATGACTTCGCCACGGCGCTTTCGCTCATAGCGTGCAAGCGGCTTGATGTCATGCCCCTCATCAGCGACGTCGTGCCGCTCGACAGGGTCAACGATGGGTTCGACAGGGCCCTGCGCGGCGACGGCTGCAAGATACTCGTCAGGCCGTGACACCCGGCCTCCTCTCGTTCGCAGTACTATCTTCCCCCTGTGCAATCCCCAGAAAGGGTCATGGCATGCGCCTCATTGCGTGTGCTAGTGTGTGATTCCCGATGCAGGCGGAGGCCCGCCTCCGGTCGGGTGGAGGCCAGGACAGATGAAGATGCAGATCGAAGTATACCAGCGCCGTGGCGGGAACGTGCATGTGTTGCTGACCGGACAGGCGACGGCCGACGGCTCGGGCGTCGATCCCGACGTCTTCGCCCGGTACGTGGCTGTCTGGCGTGCGTTCGCCCGGGCGCAGGCCCCCCAACTCATGCTCAGCGGAGCTGCCCCTCACGCCCGAAGCTGGTCCCGCGCCGCATCGACCGTTGCCAGCTAGCGCCCGGTCTCAAGACTCAGGGCCGCAGTCTCCGAACTCCGGACGCCTCTGAGTGCCCTCTCCCGCTCTCTCTCGATGAGAGAGGCCATGCGAGGGTGAATCCCGCTCCCATCAAGACCCCTTCGCCATTGACGGCCCGGGTCAGGTGATGGCGTCTCAGCATCGGTGGTTTCCCTGCGGTCCTGTCATTCCTGCGGAGCTTGTGCCCGCGAAGGCGGGCAGCAGGAATCCACTGCGGCCGCGCGGCTGGGCCCTTGTTTGTCTGCCGCCGTCGCGGGCAGCGGGAGTCGAGGAGAAGGCGGAATGTTTGTGTCGTGGCCGGTTGCAGGAGGGCAGGTCAAGGAGGGCTGTCTACTCTGCAGACCGGAACAAGACGATCTCATGCAGCGCAGACCCGGTTTCACTATTGGTTCCGCCCTCACGCGTCACCTTTATCTCGAAATCGGACGCCAGCCTGAAATACCCCGGCCTCAATCGCAGCAGGTACTTCGCGGCAAGCCTGATAGGCAGGCTGAAGCTCTCCAGCATATCCTGGCTTTCCAGGACGTCTCTGACACTGAGGCTGACCTCAAGCTCACCGGGGGCCCTGATGACAATCTTCTTGGGATAGCTGTGTTTGGCCTTCGGACTGTATTCAAAGGCCTCCTTGATGAAGTCGAACTCTCCCGTGCTGAGCACCACTTCTCTCCCCTCGGCCAACATCAGGACCTTGACCTGGTGGTTCGCCATCTTCGCGTTGCACTGGATGAAGGCGAAGGATACGGTGTAATGCTGTGAGTAGACTCGGCCCCACATCCAGTAGTCGATTATTCTCGGGAACTGGAAGTCCAGCCAGTTGTGGTCGTGGTAGCCTACGCCCTTGACCTCAAACGTACGATTTCCGTCCGTGACTGTCCCCTCTACGGAGGCCCTGGCGAACGGGACCACCCATGCGAAGTAGCCCATGTCCCCGAAGTGAGAAACGCCTGTCCCCGGTTTCCAGCCGTTCACCTCGGCCTTGTACGTCAGATGACAGCCAAGGTCCCTTTCCTTCAAATAGACCTCGTAGATGGGCAACTCTCCGGGCGATTGCTGGACCCGCACGTAGTTCTTCCCAATCCTGACATCGGCCTTATCGCGAGAAGCGGTGAAAGCCGACTTGGCGTAAGGTACGAATTTCTGGGCCCTGCTGCCATCCGGTCTGAGCAGGACGATTTCCACTCCGGCCTTGCCTCCCTTTCCGGGGTTGGGGTTCGCCGCATGGAAGAAGACCACGATCGTGTGACCTCTTTCCAGATGCGCGTCGAAGTACCACCACTCGTACATGCCTTTGCGGCGAATGTCGATATGAAGCCCGTCCTCTTCAGGCTTCAGTGGCTGTATCGCGACATCACGGCTGCCGGGACCTGTCCATCCTTCTCTGACCTGGGGCCCTTTTATGCCAGCCATGGACTTGTGCCTCCCTCCTGCGAGATGCCCTTCGAAGCATCCTGACTATCGATCACGCTCCGGCTCGGCGTAGAAGAACGGGTCGGAGGCCGTGTTGGGGTCCAGCGCCCTCTTGATCCGGCTCATCCAGACGGGATAGTCGCGGCACGCCGGCCCGAAGCGCGCGTTCATGTCGCAGCCGAACGCGGCGATGGGCATGCCCAGCGCCATGTCGATGGCGGCGTTGCAGCCGGCCTCGATTATCTCCCCGGACGCGACCACCGCTTCAGGGTCGCCCGAGGCGTAGAGGAAGATACCTTCCAGGTACCCCATGTGAGCGTTCTCGAAGGTGCCGCCGCAGCCGAGGTCCCCTCCATCGTCGAGGAATGTCCCCCGCTCGATGTACTTCTTCTTCGCCTGGGCGATCCATTGGGACTGGGTAGCGCCGAGGTCCCAGGTGTCGAACGAACCGAGCATCGTGGACATCCCCTGCGAAGGGCGGTATGTCGCCTGGGTGTTCACGGCGTTGCGCACCAGCAGCCAGAACAGCCTCGAGTCCTGCTGCAGCTTCTGCTTCCTGCCGATGGGCAGGCCGTGGACGATGTCCTGGAGAACAGGGAAGCGGCGCAGGAGCGCCAGCGGGTCCTTGATGCGTTTCATCAGGGGGGCGACGGCCCGCAGCATCCCGGGGGTTACCTTGAGTGTCATCGGTATGCGCACGCCGCCCGTCTCCTTCAGTATCTGCTTGAGTGCCGACATCTTCCACTTGTACTCATCCTCCGAGTGCCCCATGACGCAGTCGACGAGCACGTAGTTCATCACCTTGTGGAAGACGCCGCTTTCGAGAGCTACCTTGAGCTCTTCGTTGTTCTCGGTCATGCCGAGGGCCGTGAAGAACATCGGGGTTCGGAAGTTGGCGAACTCTATCTCGGCTTCGCCTATCTTGTAGCCCGCATCCTGCATGGCCTGACTTGACGGGAATGCCATCACGTTCATCGACATGTTCGGCGGCATCTTGTCGAGGATGTAGACCGGGGACCCGCCGTGGACTCCCCACTCCGCAGGGCCGTACCACTTGTACAGTTTCACGGCGCACTTGGTGAAGACGCCGAGCGCGCCGAAGGTCCCGGAGAAGCCGCGCATTATGCCGCGGAGGGACGGGCCGGGGCCGTCAGCAGTGAACCAGCCGGCGCCCGCGCCGCCGCTCCCCAGCGTGAGGACGTCGCCCGTGGGCAACACCCACTCCACTCCGAGCAGGTTGCGGCCGCTGTAGCTCGTCGACGATCCCGACGTGCCATATCCCCATGCCGCTGTCGTGGAGGCGAGCACGGAATGGTTGGAGCCGGAGGATACCGTGTGGACGGTGAGCCCGTGCTTGAACAGCTCGGTCTGCAGGTCGATCGCGCGGACGTACGGCTCAATGATCGCGATCTGGTTCTTGGGGTCGATATCGATGATCCGGTTCATGCGCTTGAGGTCGAGGATGACCACGCGGTCGCGCGAGGCGGCGCACACGGCGTGGAATCCGGTCGAGAGCGGCTTGGCCATGAGGTCGGTCTTGTTGCAGAACCTCATGATCTCCTGGACCTGCGCCGTGGTCTCGGGCATGACGACGGCCACGGGGCGGGGCAGCCAGCGCCCGCCGTCGCGGACCAGGGTCTCGGGGTTCATATAGAGGGAGTATGTGTCCATCATGCAGGGGGCGGTGGACACCCACTCGGGTCCGACTATGTCCTGCAGGGCTCTCGTCTCTTCGCCGGTGATCATTGCCGCGACCTGCCTCAGAGACCCCACTTGCCGCTGTTCAGCACCCTGTTGGGGTCGAATATCGACTTCACCTTCTTGAGTATCTCGTAGCTCGTGGGATTCTGGCCGAAGACTACGCCCGCCGCCGACCCGTAGGGCCTGCTGAAGAACGCGCCGGCCTTCGCCAGTGCGGGAACCGCCGTCCTCTCCAGCGCACGCACCCGTTCGACATCCTCTGGAGCGCCGGGATCGAACGGGACCATCATCTCCACGTGGCAGGCGTGGTTCTGGACGGCAGGCTGAATATAGGAGCACACGGACGCCCCATCGAGGCCGCCGCCGGCCAGTTTGGTAAAGATGTTGACCAGGCCGGGCGCCCTGTCCAGTGTGGTCAGGAAGAACACCGAGAGACAGCAGCCCCGCAGGCGGTGGCGCCAGTCCACGTCCCCGCACGGGCGCACGGCAGTCTTCAGCAGGTCCTCCGCTGAGACCCGGCCAAGGGAGGTGTTCATGGCCTGGCCGTGTCTATCCGCGATTGCGCGGATGTCCTTCTCCTGGTACCTGACGCGCTCCTTCGGCATTCGTTCGAAGCCGGCTATGTTCTGCAGGCAGACGTAACCTGGCAGCGAGTCCCGCACCGCCTCGAAAGCGCCCGCCCCCTGCGCGCTCATGAGCATGGCGGCGGCGGTGCGATCGAGAAGGAACGACTGCTCTCCCAGCCAGGGCCGCTGCACCTCATACACGAACGGAATGAGCCTGTCGAGCGAGTCTGCTCCCAGAAGGAAGGGCTTCTCAGCGCTCGGCCTCAACTCCGCCCGCATCGTGATCCAGGTGACGATCCCCAGCGTCCCCTGAGACCCCTGGACCACGCGATGGAAATCGGTCTGCGACGGCCCGGCGGATGATTTCTGGGCGCCTCCGGAGGCGCGCTGCTGCTCGAGCGAACCCGGGCCGCCCGCGGCCCCCGTGCGGAACAGCTCTCCGTTCCCGAAGATGACCTCCGTGCTCGCGACGGGGTCGGAGACATCCCACTGCCTGTTCGGCCATGTTGACGGCTCTCTGTCCATCACGGACGCGACGACGCTCTTGCCGTTTCGCGGCGAAAGGGGCATGGGGACGGTCATGCCGTGGGGATCGAGCGCCTCCAGCAGCTCGCCGTACGTGACCCCGGGCTCGATCAGACAGACCCGGTTGCGCCTGTTGATCCACGGGACCTCCTTCCACCGGGAAAGGTCGATCAGCACGTTGTCGCTCTCGGCGGCGAGCCCGCCTCTGCGGTGATCGCCGGTCGATGACGCTACCGTCAGGTTCAGTCCGGCCTCGTTGGCGAGCCGGACGAGTCGCTGCAGCTCGTCAGGGTCCGAAGGGCGCGCGATTGCCGTGGGTGCCTTGCCGGCGTCTACGATGGGACTGGCCGCGCGAAACGCGGCGATGTCGTCGGGGCTCTGGTTCACCGCACCTTCCGGCAGGACCGATCGCAGGGCCTCGCCAGCCTCTGAGCTATGGATCACAGTGTGTCACACCTCAACTGATGCCCGCCGCTTCGTAGATCAGATCGACAATCAGCTTCACCTCATGCAGGCACTCAAAATATGCGATCTCCGGCTGGTAACCGGCTGCGACCAGGGTGTCGAATCCGGCGCGGATCAGCTCTGTCAGGCCGCCGCAGAGCACCACCTGCTCGCCGAACAGGTCGGTCTCGGTCTCTTCGGCGAACGTGGTCTCCAGAATCCCGCTGCGTCCGGCGCCGATCCCGCTGGCATAGGCCAGGGCCATGTCCTTGGCCTTACCGGTGGCGTCCTGCTGGACGGCGATCAGGCACGGCACGCCGCCG
>CAZNMB010000035.1:819-10093 GCA_964574095.1 uncultured Dehalococcoidia bacterium | reverse complement strand
CATCAGGAACGCCTCGGACGGGTGGTGTATCTCCCCCTCACCGGAAGGCGTGATCGCCAGCTTCGTGTCGCTGAGCCCGTCCCATGCCTCGTTGACGGGGAGCCCCATTGCGGCCAGCGGGGGATCGAGCGTGGCGTCGATCGTCCTGAGGCTTCCCTCGATTTCCACGAGGCAGGCGAGGTGATGGGCCGTGGGGAGCTCTCGGGCCAGCGTGAGCAGGCGGGGCGGGTAGTCCAGCTCGACCTCGTCCCACCGGAAAGGGTACACGACGTACAGCACGGGCAGATCGAGCCTGCGGTACATTTCGCAGAGGAGCAGGTGTTTGGGCGTGCACGAGCCCTTCCCTGTCCGGAAGATGCCGGTGTACGTGTCCGGCCCCGAGATCTCGGGGTCTATCGCGTAGGGGATGTCCCGTATCCGCTCGAAGACGGCGATCCTCGCATCGACATCGTTCTTTCCCCGAGTCCACTCACTGAACTTGCGATCGACGACGCTGGACATCACCGTGTTCTTTCCGCGCTGTGCGTTGGGGTTGGCTGCCCGGAGACTATGGTTGTGTGGAAGGCCCCGCCGCCGGCTCCGGCCGATGCCGGCGACGGCGAAGAGATCAGCGCGCTCGTCTTTCGATCGTGAAACCGAGCAGGCGCAACTCCGCGATCAGGCCTGTTGGGTCATCGGAGCTGAGGTGTATGACGAAGTTGCGCGCGTCCCGCTGCGGGAAGGGCAGCATGAAGACCGTCTCCACGTCCAGGCCCAGCCTGTTGATTGCGGCCACGATCTTCTCGATGTCCTGGGGGCCGCGGCAGTTGCGGACCACAAGGCGCGCCCCCGGCCTGCCGACGCCCAGGATGGGGTTCAGTATCTTGTAGAAGAAGTCATTCGTCGTCGCGATGCCGACGAGCCGGCCGTCGTCCACCACGAGCAAGGACCCCACTTTCTTCTGCTGTGCCAGCGCCACACCTTCCTCCACCGTCGCGTCGGGGCTGACCGTCACCAGGTCTCCGGCCATGACCTCCTTGACTGTCACCTTGTTGAGGACCCGAGTGATGTCGTGGATGCTCAGGCTGCTGAGCTGTGACGGGCCGGCCCTGTTGAGCGCCTCCTTGGTGACGATGCCCACCAGTTTCCCCTTGTCTACCACAGGCAGACGGCGCAGGCGGTGAGCGTCCATGATCCTTCCCGCCTCCGCCAGGGAGGTATTGCTCGGGATGGAAGTCACGTTGCTAGTCATTACATCGCTCATGAACATCTGCCGCCTCCGTTGAATGGCCGGGGCCTGTGGAGTCCGCCCGGAGCTTCGCCCGCTAGTTGGATTCTATGTCCCCCGGTCTGGTGTGTCAAGGGCCGGGCATCGCGGCTCCCGGCTCAGCCTGCTTCGTCTGTGTTATACTACTGATCGGAATGCGGGGACAGACACGATGATACTGGACGTCGTCGTAGCGCCGGTCTTCGTCGATGAAGACGAGCTGCGGGGTTCTGTGTGTGCCGTCGTGGACGTCCTGAGGGCGACGAGCACCATCACCGTCGCGCTGGCGAACGGAGCGTCCGCGGTGTATCCCTGTCTGAGCATTGACGAGGCGAGGAGGCGTGCGGTCGCGGGGGGAAGAGGCCTTCTTGGTGGTGAGGAGAGGGGCCAGTTCATCACGGGCTTCGACCTGGGCAACTCGCCGCGGGAGTATCTCGCGCCCGAAACAGTCGGCGGCAGAGAGATATTCTTCTACACCACGAACGGAACCGGCGCGATTCGGAGAGCATACGCGGCGTGTGGTCGAGCGGTGTACGTCGCCGCGCTGATCAATGCGGCAAGCGCGGCATCCGCGCTCGCATCCGTTGCGTCCGCCGGTCAGGCGGAGAGGGTAGCGATTCTGTGCTCCGGGCGCTACGGGAAACCGTCGGCGGAGGACATTTTCTGCGCCGGGCTCATCATTGAGCGGGTGCGCGGCATTCTCGGCGAGTCGGGCGTGTCTCCCGAGTTGACGGACGGGGCCAGCATAGCCGCCGGATTCGCCGCAAGCAACGAGCACCGTGCGCTGGGGGTGCTGGCATCGAGCGAGCACGGTCGCTATCTGCAGACCATCGGCTTCGAGGAAGACCTCGAGTTCGCCTCCCGATTGGACGCGTACGAAGTCGTGCCGGTCTTCGATGGGGACCGCGTTGTTCGCCTGAGTTGAGACCTCCACCGCCGCGGAAACCGCGCGTCCGCCTGAATCCGGGCCCGCCCTTGCGACACCGCAAGGGCCGCAGTCGCGTGGTACGGCTGTGCCTCGCCGGCGTGCTTCTGGGATCGGGCCGACTCCTGTATAATGGGGTTGCACGAGGTTATGAAGGCTGCCGCCGAATGCCGTCTCTGTCTCGAGGGCCTGCTGCGCCAGGCCGCCGGGCTCGCGACCGACGATCCCGGCTTGAGGGCCGACGTCATAGACGCGGGCCTCTCACTGCTCGACCGCGAGTTCTCCACGGACAGGACGTCCATAGCGGTCGCCACCCCGCTGCACCGCCTCGTCAGGGCGATGACGGGAAACCCTGACCCGTACGCCGGGGTCAAGGATGCCGAGTTGGAGATGGCGTCGCGCATTCTGGGCAGCCTGGAGTGCGACGCCGGGGACGGCCTGCCGCGGTGCCTGGTCTTTGCGGTCCGGGGGAACAGCATCGACTTCTTCAAGGACCCGGGCGAGATCATGGAGGCGATGACGGGGCCGGTGGAGTTCGCCGTCGACGATACCGCCAGGCTGGAAGACAATGTTCGGGGTGCGATGAGAATTCTCTATCTGGCGGACAACGCGGGCGAGGTGCCTTTCGACCTGCCGCTGGTCCGCTGGCTGGGGGAGCACGCTCCCGTTGCCTACGTGGTGAAGGAATCGGCGGTGCAGGACGATATCACACTCTCCGACCTGGGACGGTACGGAATGGCGGGGGACCTGCCCCGAGTGATCAGCACAGGCACCGACACCCCCGGTGTCGTGATGGACATGGCTTCCGACGCGTTCAGGGAGGAGTTCGCGGCCGCCGATCTCGTGCTCGCCAAGGGAATGGGCTACTGGGAGACCCTCTCGGAGCTGCCGGCAGAGGGGAAGGTCTTCCATCTGCTCAAGGCGAAGTGCCCGCCCGTGGCCGGTTCCCTCGGAGTGAGCTTGAACAGCTACGTTGCGTGCTTGCGGTGACCGGGCATGACTGACGACGTTCGACCGAAGCTGAGAAGGGTACAGGCCAGCCCGGGGGAGGTGCAGGGCCGGCCGGTGGTGGTGCTCAGCGACCCTCTGGGGCTCGTGGACTGCGCTGTCGCTGTCCCGCGGGAAGTGGTCCCGCTGCTTGAGCTTTGCGACGGCTCTCGCGACATCCCCACTCTCGCTGCTGCCTTCGAGCTGAGGACCGGGCTGAGGCTGGTCTCCGGCTACGTAGAGAACCTGCTGTCGCAGCTCGATGAGGCGCTGCTGCTCGACAGCGAGCGTTTCGTCCGGGAGTACGCCCAGACCCTGGCGCAGTTCCGCGCCGCTCCGTCACGACCGCCGGCCCTGGCCGGGAGGGCGTATCCCTCCAGCCCGGAGGTGCTTGAGCGAACATTAGACGAGTACTGCGGCGCGGTGACAGGCGACCCGTCCGACGACGGACAGGTGCGGGGACTGATCAGCCCGCACATCGACTACGGGCGCGGCGGCAGTGTATACGCGGGGGTATGGCAGCGAGCGAAGGCGGCGGTGCGCGATGCCGAAGTGGCTGTTGTCCTCGGCACGAATCACAACGACTGCCAGCGCCTCTTCACGCTGACGCGCCAGAGCTACTCCACCCCCTGGGGCGTCTTGCCGACGGCCGTGGGCGTTGTCGATGCCGTGGCCGCGGCCCTGGGCGACGAGGAGGTGTTCGCGGAGGAGCTGCACCACCGCAACGAGCACTCGGTGGAGGCGGCTGTGGTCTGGCTGCACTATCTGGCCAGGGAGAAGGCCTGCGAGGTCGTGCCGGTGCTCTGCGGCTCATTCCACAGGTTCCTGGGAGCGGCGGAGGGCCCGGGTGATGACCCGCAGGTCGCCCGGTTCGTCGAGGCGCTGACGGGTGCCACCGCCGGACGCCGGGTCATTGTGGTGGCGGCTGCCGATCTGGCTCATGTAGGGCCGGCTTTCGGCGATCGTCCCGTCGGTGTTGTGGAGAAGGCCAGCCTCTCGGCTGCGGACAGACAGCTGATGGAAGCCCTGTCCACAGGTGATGCCGAAGGCATGTTCCGGCAGGTGAAGCGGGAGGGAGACCGGTGGAAGGTTTGCGGTCTCGCCCCAATATACCTGGCCCTCAGGCTGCTGGGGAACACGACCGGCAGGCTGACGGGCTATGAGCAGTGCCTGGCGGACCAGCAGGGCACGTCATTCGTGTCTATCTGCGGCATGTTGTTCAACTGACGTCGCGAGGCGCCGGCGCCGCGCCGTCGGTTGTCGGGCCCGCTGACACGGACTCACAGGTGATAATGGCGCAAAGAATGGCTACCCTGGAGGTCCGCCTTCGGCCTGCCGCCAGGACGAGCGAGATCGAAGGCTTCAGGGACGGTGTGCTCCACGCGAGCGTGAAGGAGCCGCCGCGCGAGGGCCGGGCGAACCGGGCCCTGATTGCGCTCGTGGCGGAAGCTCTGGGAGTGCCGAGGGGGGACGTCGCTATCGTACGGGGATTCTCCAGCCGGAACAAGGTGCTCTCCGTGGCGGGCCTGTCTCCCGAGGCGTTGACTGAGAAGCTGACGCGCGCCGGCGGCAGGTAGGAACTCTGCGTTTCGAGGATGTGCCCGATGGGACAGGTCTACGCTCATCTTCCCCAGAATGAGGACATAGGCTTCCAGGGCAGGTCGTACAGCGCCTCCGAGGGCCTTGCGGACTACAAGGGACGAAAGGTGCTGTACGTGTACGTCGATGCCGCGGACATCACCTTCTGCGACCGCAGCCATGCCTCGCACCTGGCCAGCATCAACGTGAAAGGATACGTGACCAGGTGGAGGTACGGGGCCGGCGAGGGCGGCGAGCCCCTGTCCGAGATCGAGCCGATCACAGACGAGGAAGACAGGCGGGCGGTCACCGGTATCCTGCGTTCGGCTCTCAACGTGACCTCGGTGTACTTCTTCTGAGGACGGGCGGGTCTCCCCGCTTCACGTTCCTCGGGGGCCACTTTTCGGAATGACACTTTCGAGCAGGCCCCTTTTGTAGTATCATGCCTTTCCAAGCGGACCAGCTTGTACGGGAGGGGACGACATGAGAGCAGCGGTGCTGGAAGACAAGGGGAGATTCGCGATCAAGGAGGTGCCCGACCCCGTCGTGGACAGGGACGAGGTGCTGATAAGGGTGCGGTACTGCGGAGTGTGCGGCTCCGACCTGCACATCTTCCGGGAGGGAGCGGGCGTGAGTCCCGGTCACGAGTACTCGGGGGACATCGTTGAGATCGGCCCGGATGTCGAGGGCTGGCGTGCGGGGGACCGCGTGGTGGTGGAGCCAAACATCTCGTGCGGCGAATGCCACTGGTGCCGGCGCGGTGAGATCGGGCTCTGCGAGCAGTACTACGTGTCGCTGCTTTCGTACGAGGGTGCGTTCTCCACGTATGTCAAGGCCAAGCAGCACCTTCTCTACGCGCTGCCGCCCGGCCTTTCGTATGAGCATGCGGCATTGGTCGAGCCCACGACCTGCGCGGTTCACGCCGTCCGGCTCTCCGGAATGGCGGAGGGCAGTGTTGTCGCGGTGCTGGGGCTGGGGCCGATAGGACAGCTCACGGCGCGCGTGGCGAAAGCGCTGGGCGCGGGTGCCGTGTATGCCTCGGAGACCAGTCCGTCGAGGATAGAGCTGGCCAGGCCCGAAGTGGACGAGGTCATGGATGCGGGCGCGATGGACCCGGTGAGCAGGATCCGTGAACTGACGCAGGGGACCGGCGCCGACATCGTGTTCGAGTGCGCGGGCAGCGTGGCGACATCGCAGCAGTCGCTGGCGGCGGCGCGCAAGGGCGGGGTGGTGGTCGTGGCCGGGATATGCTTTGAGCCGGTGGAGGTGCCGTTCAGCACGATAATGTTGAACGGTCTCACCGTCAAGGGGTCAATCTGCTTCTCGGAGGGCGACTTCGGCGCAGCCTTCGATCTCGTGAAGGACGGGAGAATCGACGTAGCTCCGCTCGTGAGCCGCAAGATGCCCCTGGACGACATCAACGAGGCGTTCGAGATCGCTTCGAGAGGCGAAGGCGGCAAGATCCTGATAATGCCTTGAAGCGGAGGCACAGGCCGCCCGCCGGGAGAGCACGCCGGTCGCAGAACGGGTCTGCGCCGCTGCTACGCCCTCAGCTTCTCTCGAAGCTCCTTCCGCCCCTCCACACCCTTGTAGTTCGCGAAGTTCAGGGCTGAGGGGTCGGTCCTCACGTCGAGCACGGCGGGAAGCCCCGATGCGAACGCCCTCTGCAGCGCGGGCTGGACCTCCTTCACCTCCGTGACCAGCTCTCCATAGGCCCCGAGGCTCTCGGCATACTTGTCGTATCTCACGTCCTCGCTGAGCTTGGAGCAGACGTCGCAGCGCTGATTGAGCTGCTGCTCATGTCTCACCATGCCCCACTGGCAGTCGTTGCCGACGACGACCACAATCTGCTTGTTGTGTCTCACGGCGCTGTCGATCTCGCTGCCGTTGAGCAGGAACGAGCCGTCTCCGGTCACGACCACGACTCGCTTGTCCGGTTTCGCCGTCTTGACGCCGATGGCGAAGGGAATGCCCCCTCCCAGATGCCCCAGAGACCCGCCCTGACTCGAGATGTAGCTTCCGGGGAAAGTGGCCTGATAGAGAGCCGTCACGTGGGCGTTGATGTCGCCGCCGTCCATCACGATGTAGGAGTCCTTGCCCATGAACTCGCACACTTCCATGCCGAGCCGGCTGGGATGAATCGGCTTCTCTGAGCCGGATGCCCCTCCGTGCAGGATCTCGGCGACGGACTTGGCCGTGTTCTTCACGTTGGTCACCCACTCGGTGTCCTCGCGCTTGCGACCGGTCGCGCCGAGGGCTTCCCGCGCCGACTCTGTCAACTGGCTCAGAACGGCCCTGGCGTCTCCCCATATCCCTATCTCGATGGGCCTGTTCCTGCCGATCTCCGTCGGCTCGATGTCCACGGATATCACTTTGACGTCGGGAGCATAGAAGACCCCGGTGCCGTAGCTCAGTATCTCCCCGAACCTGACGCCGATCGCGAGCAGCACGTCAGCCCCGGCTATGCTGCCGAAGTCCAGGCCGACCGGGCCCCCGCAGAGGGGGTGGTCCTCCGGCATGCATCCTTTGCCCCCTATCGCGTAGCACACAGGTATGTTGAGCAGTTCGGCGAACCTGACCAGTTCCTCCGAAGCGCCGGACCAGAGGACGCCGCTCCCGATCAGTATCCCGGGCCGCTCGGCTTCCAGCAGCAGTTGTGCGGCCCTCTTGACGAGCTTGGGATCGCCGTAGGGCCGCGCGTCTGTCCGGTACCTGTGCGGCGGGATTATGGGGGCCTTCTCCTCCTCCACGTCCAGGGTGAGCGCCTCGAAGGGGAACTCCAGCAGCACGGGGCCCTTGCGCCCGGTGGTGGCGTACCTGAAAGCCGTAGCCACGTACTCGGGCACCCGCCGCGTTTCCATGCACTGGCCTATCCACTTCGTTATCGACCGGTACATGTCTCGCGAGTCGAACTCCTGGATAGCGCCCTTTTCCGCGTAGCACAGCGGCGTGCGAGTCGTAATGCCGATGATGGGGGCGCAGGCGTACCACGCGGTGGCTATTCCGGGCGTCATGTTGATTACGCCCGGACCCTCGGTGACCATCGTAATTCCAGGCTCGCCCGACACCATCGCGTAGCCGGTCGCGGCGTTGGCCACGGCCTGCTCATGCCTCATGTCGACAAGCTGGATGCCCTCCTCGACGCAGGTGTCGTATATGCCGCTCAGCGCGCCGGAGAGGGTGAACACGGCTTTCACTCCCTCGTTCTTCAGAGCCCTGCCGACCAAAGTGTCACCGGTTACTCTCGCCATTGCATCCTCCAAGAGTTGATAGTGCCGGGCTCCCACAGCCTTGACTCTCGCGCAGGCACAGGTGCAACGGGAGTCGCTGCGGCCGCGAGGCCGGGGCCCGGTCTGACTACGCGCCTGGTACGCAGGGCGATGTCAGGGTACTGATTCTAGCTGACTTGTCAACGCCGCGCAACCGGCGCTGGCTCCGGGGCCGAGTCTCGTGAGGAGCCCGAGAGTCTCAGGCGCCGGCGAGGCGTCTCTTGAGGTAGTCTATGGCCGCCACCGGCGTGGGGTCGGTCCCGTTGAGGATGGCCAGATAGTAGCTGACCCAGTCGCCGAGCAGGACGAGGCTCATCATCTGGCTGAGGTCGCTCTCACCCGAGCCGTCCACCGTCCGGTGCTCGATTCCCGCCTGTACCAGAACATCGGCGACCGCCTCGCAGCAGACCAGTGTCCGAGGGTGGAGCTGCGGTGAGCGCAGCAGGACCGTGAAGACGCTGCGGGCAAGCTCCGCGGGGAACTCATAGCCGACGACGGCGTTGTGGTTCATCTCCGGCAGGGTCTCGTGAAAGGCCCAGGCCTTGCTGTTCTCGTTGATCTGCGTCTTCCAGCGCCGCGCCACCGGCGAGAGAATGCCGGCGCCGTAGATGACAACGATCTTGTCGTGCAGTTCGGCGGCCATCTGCTTGGCGCGGTTGTCAGCGGAGGGCTTGGTGTCGGCAAGCGCTGCCTCCAGGGCATCCAGGACCTGCACCGTCTCCTCGACGTCACCGGACAGGTCGCCGACAAGTCCGAGGTTCTGGCAGATGCCGAGCAGCGGGAAGAAGCTGTGCGCCAGTGCGGCGCGCGGCTGGGACTCGTAGTCGATGCGGAACACCGGCACGGCGTTCTGTTCGGCCATCTCCTTGAGCCTGCCGCCGGTGGTGATGACGAGCTTCCTGGCCGGTGTATTCAGTGCCTGCGAGAACGCGGAGAGGGTCTCCTCGGTCTTGCCGGAGTAGGAGGAGGCGACGACCAGCGTCCTGTCGTCGAGGGAGTGAGGCAGGTCGTAGTCCCGGCACACGGAGACGAGCGTCCGTCCGCGGGCGGCGGCGAGGCTGCCCAGCAGCTCTCCCCCGATGGCCGATCCCCCCATGCCCAGCACGGCCACCCTCTGCACGGTCGAGTAGCCGGTCGGCAGTTGAAAGGCGAGGGCCTGCCGCCACGCTCTCCGGCACTGCTCGGGAAACTCGCGGATGCGGCCCCTCATGTCCGAGGGGTCCAGGCTCTCGTAGATCGCGGGGTCGTCCAGGTCGGTCATGGTTCTAG
>CAZNMB010000035.1:0-809 GCA_964574095.1 uncultured Dehalococcoidia bacterium | reverse complement strand
GCTTCCCGACGCGTTTCATGGACCGGCTCTCCGCGTAGATGCGAAGCAGCGGCTCCGTCCCCGAGAGGCGGATGAGCAGCCAGCTTCCGTCGCTCAACCGGAAGCGGAAGCCGTCCGCGGTGTCGATGCTCGTGACCTCTGCGTTCTCGATGCGGGCGGGTTTCGTCCCCTTGAGGCGGGCGACGATGGCATCCCGCTGCTCCGGCGGGAAGTCGTAGTCGTTGCGGTGATAGTAGTGAGGGCCAACCTTCGAATAGACGTGCTCCATGAGCTGCGACGGCTTCATCTTCATGCTGACCATGAGGTCGAGCAGGTACAGCCCGGCCAGCACCCCGTCACGCTCCGGGATGTGCCCCCGGAAGCCGAATCCGCCGCTCTCCTCGCCGCCGATGAGCGCGTTCTCGGAGATCATCAGCGGGCCGAGGTACTTGAAGCCCACCAGTGTCTCCAGCACGGGGACATGGTACAGCTCGCCGAGCCGGTAGACCATGTCCGTGGTGGTTATCGATTTCACTATCGTTCCCCGCTCTCCCCGGACCTCCAGAAGGTAGAAGGCGAGCAGCGCGAACACCTGGAGCGGCGTGATGAATACCCCGTTCTCGTCCAGCAGTCCGATACGGTCGGCGTCGCCGTCCGTGGCCAGGCCCACGTCCGCTCCCTTGGAGCGTACCAGCCGGGAGGCCCTCTTCAGGTTCGGTGCGATCGGCTCCGGCCTGATACCCGGGAAGAGGGGATTGCGGCGGGCGTTGGTCTCCGTGACCTTGGTCTTGCCGCCGGAGAGCAGGCCCTTGAAGTAGCCGGACCCGGCC
>CAZNMB010000034.1:7171-10113 GCA_964574095.1 uncultured Dehalococcoidia bacterium | reverse complement strand
TTCTCTCCTCAAGAGTTCCAGGAAAGGCTCAACAGACACTCGCCCCGAACATAGCGGCCGCGCCTCTCCAGTACCATTCTCCCAAACTCGGCCCGACTATCGGACTATTGTGCACGTCACCGGAACCATGCTAACGTTTGATGCGGATAGTCGCAGGTTGTCACATGGCAGCCTACGTTAGCACCGCAGACCACAACCTCGCTGTGGCGAATGGCGAGGCGCGGAAGGCGAGGTGAACATGAAGCAGGCATCGGAAGACAAGAGGCTCGACACCATGTTGACCGTTCGGCAGGTAGCGGACTTCCTTCAGGTGAGCATCTGCAGCGTCCGGCGCTGGAGCGACAGCGGAGCGCTGAAGTTCTACCGCGTTGGCTCCCGAGGAGACAGGAGATACCAGCGCGACGATGTGCTTCGCTTCCTGGACAACTCCAGCCGCTACTTCAGCCCCGCCAGGCACAACTAGCAAGAGCCGGCCTCGACCGGAACGCCCCAAGCCCGACAGCGCCCGCGGGCCCGTAATGGGTTTGTTGGGCGTTCGTTATGTCGCGTTCATATCCTTGCGGTGACCTCCGGGGACAAGCGGCATCCGAGCTTGCGCCCAAACGCGAGGGGACACATCACGTCTCGACGACGGTGCTTTCCAGCATCCTGGATTCTTTCTCCAGTATGGTCAGCAGGCTGCTGACGACCTCGGGGTCCCACTGTGCCGCAGCGCCTTTCTTCAGGGCCTGGATCGCATCAGTGCCGCTAAGGCGAGGCCGGTAGGGTCGCGGGCACGTCATTGCATCGTAAGAATCGGCCACGGCCAGGATGCGCGCTCCCAGAGGAATGCTGGCCCCCTTGAGCTTCCTGGGGTAGCCTCTGCCATTGAACCACTCGTGATGGCTCTCAATGAGCGGAAGAACGCGCTTGAACCGCTCCATGTGGCCGACGATGTCGGTCGCCGCCGTTGGATGCCTCTTGACATCACCGTACTCGGCAGACGTCAGGCGGGCGGGTTTGAACAGAACCAAGTCGGGAATCACTATCTTCCCGATATCGTGGGCCGTCGCAGCGAGCCGGATGTCTTTCGTGAGGCCATCCGGGCATCCCATCTGCGCCGCAATCTCGCAGGCCAGAAACGCCACCCGTTCCGAGTGGCCTCGTGCGTAGGGCTCGTGCAGTTCCGCCATCTGCGCGAGCGCTCTCGCCGTCTGCAGGTGTGACTCCTCCATGCCATCGTCTTCATGGTTGTTGCCCGATCCGGACAGCTTGTTGAGCACTATCTCCTCGCGGGCCAGTACCTCCATGGCTTCGCGCGAGTATTCACGCATCTGCCCCGCCTGCCTCTCGAGCTTCTGCTCCAGAAGGGCCTGATACTCCCTGCTCGCGATCAGCAGCTTCCTTCTTTCAAGGGCCCTCGCCACTCTCAACGCCAGATCGTCAAGATCGAAGGGTTTGGTTACGTAGTCGTATGCCCCTTGCTTCATGGCTTCAACCGCGGTCTGGCTGTCGCCGACGGCAGTCATCATGATCACGCCGGTGTCGGGATGATCCATGACCGCGTGTGACAGCACCTCCAGCCCGGACATGCCCGGCATCTTAATGTCCAGGAGCATGAGGTCGAACTCCTGCATGAAAGCCTTCCACAGCGCCTCCTTCCCATCCACCGCCATCACGCAGTTGTAACCTGCTGCTTGAAGCTTGCGCGAGACCGCATTCCTGATCGGCTCTTCATCATCAACGATCAGGATCATCCCTCCAGTGTCATCCATGCCAGCCTCCAGAGCCGTGGACCATCCGAGTACGCTCGTCGAGGTGAACGCGCCGAACCAATCCTGCCACACGAGCCGCGGCCACGATCCGGTCCGCTGCGGTTCCAACAGAAACGGTCAACGCTGATCGCAGGCTATCATGACCTCGTTTGTGCAATCAATGCCCCTTTTGTGGCAAGCGCTGCGGAGAAAGGTACTGGCCCCCGGGCGCGCCCGATGGGGAAGTCCAGGAAGGGGAAGGCAGCACGGTACACGCCGCCGCCCGGATGGAACATACGGGTTGACGCCCAGACCGGAAGGACGGCCTACCAGTTCACAGGGATCGGCACCTCAGCCGGCAGATCAAGCGGCAACGTCAGCTCCATGTGCATGCTGTCCACGAGCTGCTGGCGCAGCGCTTCGAGATACCCGTGAAGTCGCTGCCGCTCCTCCCGCGACAAGGCGGGAGCAGTCTCGGCCACCAGGACCTTCACCACGGCGACTCCAGCGCGACATGCTTTCTCGCCCTTCTCCGTCAGCTTGACCTCCGTGAACGGCCTCCCCTTGCGCTTCGGCGCTCTGGTCACGAGTCCCTCTTCCTCCATACGGTTGAGCAACCCGGTGACGCTCTGGCTCTGACGGGAGAGGAAGCGAGCTATCTCGGCAGTGGTCAGAAGCCCGGAGTAGTCCCGGCAAATCCACAGCACCCCGACCTTCTCCGGCGTCAATCCCACTTTCGCCAGTCTTGCCTCCGCCGCCCTGTCCATTACCGACCATGTCTGGCGCATGAGCGCCCACGTGGTAAGTGTCAAGTCCGACAACTGAAGATCATACATCTTCCGATTCCTCCCCCAAAGGTTCGTTCGGACACCTGGCAGCCAAGGGCTCTGTCAGGGCCGCCGTCCGGTCGCGGCGCGCATTCCGGTGCCGAGCCGGTGCGTACTTGGGCGCGCCATGTCAACGCGGGCTCTGTCGGTCTGCGCCATCCGGTGCACCTGCAGACGATGTAGTGTCAGACCGCATACCATTGTACGCACACACGATGAAGATCCGATTACGCCAACGTACGCGGGCGTTACAGACGCCTTACAACCGGGTTACAGGCTCAAGAGGACATATCAGGGCTGCCAAGATGCGCCGGCGGGCGGCTGGTGCCATCCCGGTCTCGCCAGGAAGTACCCCACCCCGGCCTTTGTAAGGATGAGCTGG
>CAZNMB010000034.1:0-7161 GCA_964574095.1 uncultured Dehalococcoidia bacterium | reverse complement strand
CTCGAGCTTGGCGCGCAGGCGTCGGATGTGGACCCTGAGGCTGTCCACCGATCCAGGATAGTCGTCACCCCATATGTCCTCGGCAAGGCAGGCGTAGGTCGCAACGCGCCCGGCGTTTCTCATGAGGTTATGGGTAATCTGAGATTCAATCGCCGTCAGGCTTATCTGTTTCTCGCCGTACACGAGCTGGCGCGTGGAAGGGTTGAAGCGAAGCGGACCCGACGCCAGCGGCAGTTCCTCGGCGAAATGGTCCTTGTCGCGCATCCGCGCCCTTGTCCGCGCGAGGAGTTCGAGTTGGCCACATGGCTTCACGATGTAGTCGTCTGCGCCCCACTCCAGGCCCTTGACGACATCGGCCTGGTCGTTCCTCACTGTCAGGATGATGATCGGGACCGAGGAGAAGACGCGTACCTGCTTGAGCACCTCGAAGCCACTCATGTCAGGCAGCCCAACATCGAGTATCACTATGTTGTGGGCTTCACTCTCCAGCAGGTCCAGTCCCGTCCTGCCCAAATGGGTCGAGGTCAGTTGCACATCAGGCCAGATTATCTGGAACGCCAGCGAGACGGACTCGACAATCTCGGGATCATCTTCGATTATCAGTGCTTTCATCCGACATTCACAGGTACCGAGTTCCGGACGACATGCCGGCGACGACCTGGCAGGCGATCATCACCGGCGGAGAGGCCCGCAGTGATACTCGAGCCATCTGTGTCGCGTCCGGACCGAGAGCCAACACACGTGGGTACAGGCCGGGTCGCCTCCCGTCGGAAGTCTCCGGAGAGTCACACCCGACTGCTTGAGAGGGGATCGATCGACTGCGAATTCGACCGGGGCGGCAGACACACGCCATTCTAGCCACGGGGGGATTACGAACTCGTTAAGGCCGCGCGCAGGGCGGTTACGAAGCGGTTACAGGCCGGTTACAAACCGGTAACAGCGGGTAACTGCCGTGGCCGCCGAGTACTTTCTTCCCATGCGCCCGTGTCGATTTGGGGCATTGTGCACGCCTGCAGACGCATGCTAATGTTGGAGCGTCCTCGTGCAGGAAATGCAGAGCCGGCCCACACCGGGAGTCGTCCCATCCGGCAACGGCCATGAGCGCCCGATTGGCCCGGCTTGGAGAGGAACGACGGGTGCACGCAGATTCCCGGCAATTGTGGGGCACGTCAGGGTGGTGATATGGAGAGGCCGACAGCGCGGATACTGATAGTGGACGACGAGGAGTCCATAAGGAACGGCGTTTCCCGCAGACTCCAGGCCGAAGGCTACACCTGCACCATGGCAGCCAGCGGCAACGAGGCCCTGGCAGAGGCGTCAGGACAGGACTTCGACCTGGTGCTCATGGACATCAAGATGCCCGGGCTCTCGGGCATGGAGGTGCTGCCGAAGCTCCTCGCGGAGCATCCGGACGCCAGTGTCGTTATGATAACGGCCGTGAACGATACCCAGACGGCAGTCGAAGCCATGAAGCTGGGGGCACTCGACTACGTCACCAAGCCCTTCGACGTGGATAGCCTGGTGATGAGAGTGGAAAAGGCTCTCGAAAGGAGAATGCTGGTAGTCGAGAACAGACACTACCAGAGCCACCTGGAGCAGATGGTGGAGCAGCAGGTGGGCCAGATACGACAATACTACGATGAGGCGATCCAGGCCCTTGCCCGGGAAGAGATGGCCCTGGCGCAACTGTCCGAGGCCCCGTCGTCGACGCCGAGCGATAGCTCCGGCGAGGTGCGTCTGGAGATGGCGACAGTCCTGGCTCGTGCCGCGGAGGCTCGCGAGGCATATGCGCGAGGCCACTCCGAGAGGGTGGCACTGATCGCATGCGACATAGCCGCTCAGCTCGGATGTCCCGATGAACTCGTCAAGGACCTGCATCTTGCCGCCCTGGTCCACGACATAGGCAAGATCGCCGTGCCGGAGCGCATCCTCTTCAAACAGGGGCGTCTGTCGTCGGTCGAGCTGAGCGAGATTCGGAGACATCCCCTGCGCAGTGTGGAAATGGTTCGCCATGTGGATTCCTTCAAAGGCGCCGTGCCGATGGTGGAAGGCCACCACGAATCGTACGACGGGAAGGGCTATCCCCGCGGACTGAAGGGGCAGGACATCCCTCTGGGAGCACGCATACTGGCCGTCGCCAACGCCTACGACGCGATGTCCATTTCTCGCCCGTACCGGGCCAGGCTCAGCAACGACGACCTCTTTCGCGTTCTCACCAAGGGAGCAGGCTCCCAGTGGGACCCCGCTGTCGTTGAGGCCCTTACACAAACGTTGAGCCGGGCGGACACGGCCCAGCACCTGCCTGTCGGGACCGGCTGACACGCCGCGTCTGCGTCTGGCTTGTTAATCCCTGTTCGCCGCCCCCACGGTGACCGTCCCCGGGACACAGCCGCCGCCTTCCCGTGCCGGACAGCGGCCGGACACGCCTGCAAACCACATAGCTCGCGTTGCAGTCAAGCGGGCAGGCGAACAGACCTGCGTTCGGATATTGCGATGGGGCCATCAAGCCAACGGAGACCTCGCTGAATCGGGCTGAACGAGCGATGCCCGGAGAGCGGCGGCATGGGCGGCCGCGTGGTTCAGGAGGTCTCGGCCAAGAGGTATCCTTCTCCGGGCACATCGAGGAGGACCCGCGGATTGTTGGGATCGGCCTCGATCTTCTCGCGCAGTCGCCGTACGTGGAGACGCAGGCTGCCCAATGCCCCCGGGAAGTCGCGCCCCCAGGCGGCCTCAATCAGCTCGCCGAGCGGGGTGAGGCGGCCGCCGTTTCTGATCAGGCGGGAGACAATACCGGCTTCGACACGCGCCAGCCTGATTTCCCGGTCGCGCCACTTCAGCAGGAGACCGCGCGTATCCAGGATCAGCCCCCCGAAGGAGCAGGGCTCCTCTTGGGGGAAACGCTCCGCGTCGTGCAGCCTGGCCCCCACCCGCGCGACAAGCTCCGCCGATCCAACCGGCTTGCCCATGTAGTCGTCGGCGCCAGACTCCAGCGCTCTGGCAGCATCCCCTTCCTCACCCGTGACCGTCAGCGCAATGACTGCCGCCGACGTGAAGGATCTCAGGCGTTCAATGACCTCGATGCCGCATATGTCGGGCAACTGCAGATCGACGATCACGACCTCAGGATCATCGCTTCGCGCCAGTGCCAGTCCCCCCTGCCCCGTCCGAGCGACGACGACCTGTGATCCAGGCCAGTGCAGCCCTATCGCGAGGGATATGGCCTCCCCAAGCTCGTGATCACCGGCCATGATGAGCATCTTCACGCTGCTACCTCCAGGCCATCCCCAAACGGGCTCTCTCTCTCCGGCCTTACGGACTGCGAGTAGCGACGGTCGCCCTGCGCTTCCTGGGCTGAACAGTGGAGTCTTCGATGAACCGAAGCACGTCCTCGACGCGATACCTCATGTCGCCCCGCCCGCCCACACGAAAGAACTTCAGCCTTCCCTGGCGGCTCCAGCGCCCCACAGTACACACGCTCACCTGCAAAGACTGCGCCACCTGTCGGGGCGTCATCAGCCTCTCGAGATGGTCCCTTCTTGCCTCATCTTCCATGAATCCCCCATGAATCTTCGACGAAGTCGGTGTGTGACCGCTCGCGCTCCCCACGGAGTCACTCGAAGACTAGCATGGGCGTCATCGAGCGAACAATGACCGCTTCGGGTATTGTCCGGGAGACAATAGTAACGTTGAGCACCAACTCACATGTCTGCTTGTGAGAGCAGACACTGGACCGGGCCCATCAGTCGTCCCCGAGAGTCGATCTGCAGACGTACTTCTGAGATGTGATAACTCTTCAATCTTTTGAGCGTTCATTTTATGACTTCTTCATCCTCGGACAGGTATACTCTTCTCACAGGCGGGAACCCGAGCGGCATGACGCCGGAATGGAGGCCGCGCCCGTGTATGATGTGATCGTGATCGGCGCCGGCCCGGCCGGGATGACGGCGGCGGTGCACGCCGCCCGGATTAGCCTGAAGACGCTGCTCCTGAGCAAGGACATCGGCGGCCAACTGCTCTGGACAGCGGGCATCGAGGACTACATGGGCTATCAGTTCATCGAAGGCCGGGAGCTGATGGCGAAGTTCGACCGGCAGGTCAAGCAGTTTCCCGTGACCCAGAGAATCGGACAGAGCGTCGTTTCCCTCTCTCTCGCGGACGGCCGGTTCAGCGTCGTTACCGACAATGACGAGAGCTATCAGGGCAGAACTGTTATAATCGCCACAGGCAAGCGCCCGCGCCAGCTCAATGTGCCCGGCGAGGGCAGGCTGCGAGGCAAGGGAGTCACCTACTGCTCAGTCTGCGACGGCCCGCTGTTTGTCGGCGAGAGCGTGGCCGTGGTCGGCGGCGGCAACTCCGCGCTGGAGGCGGCGGACGACATGGTCAAGATAGCCGCGAAGGTGCACTTGGTGTCGAAGAGCGCGCTCGCGGCCGATCAGGCACTGATTGACAGGCTTGGTTCCGCCGCCAACCTGACGGTGCACCTGCAATGCGAAGTGGCCGAGATCAAAGGATCGGACCGAGTGGAAGCAGTCGTGATCAGAGACGTCAATAGCGGCGAAGAGGAGGAGCTGGCAGTGGGCGGCGTTCTGGTCGAGGTCGGGCTCATTCCCAACACAGAGCTTGCCCGGGGCATCACCGCGTTGAACATGGACGACGAGATCGAGGTGACTTGCCACTGTGAGACAGGGGCCCCCGGGCTTTTCGCCGCCGGAGACGTCACCAACGTCCCGGAGAAGCACATAGTAGTCGCGGCAGGAGAGGGGGCCAAGGCCGCACTGCAGGCAAAACACCATCTTCAGAGAACGTAAGGAGGTCGCTACGAGCATGGGAATCCTATTCTCGGGCAGGGAACTGATCAACATCGGCATACGGATCGAGAAGAACGGGGCGGCATTCTACGACACCCTGGCTGACTGTGCCCAAAAGGCTCCGGTGAAGAGCCTGTACAGGCAGCTTGCCGCCAAGGAGAGGGAGCACGTTGGGGCTTTCGAGAAGATGCTGGGCTCGGTCGGCGAGTACCAGCCGCCGGAGACGTTCACCGACGAGTACGAGGCCTACCTGAAGGCCCTTGTCGACTCCCTGGTATTCACCGACGAGAAGCAGGCCTGCGATTTGGCGCGGAAGATGCGCGGAGACGCCGAGGCCATCCAGACCGCCCTCACCGCGGAGAAGGATTCGATTCTCTTCTACGTTGAGATGCGTGACCTGGTTAGCGCCTCGGAGCGCCACGTGGTGGACCGCCTCATTGCCGAAGAGAAGGCTCACATGAGGGAGCTGACCAAACTCGAGAAGAGCCTGGGGAAGGGTGGCTAGGGCCGCCCCGCGTGATCGCAGGGACTGGGCCAGCCGCTGAGGATGAAGGAGGTGAGAAGGATGGGCGTTGACAAGGAGGGCGAAAAGTACAGATGCAACGTCTGCGGCAACGAGGTAGTCGTCACCAAAGCCGGCGGCGGCACTCTCGTATGCTGCGGAGAGGACATGGAGCGGATCAAGTGACCTGGAGGGGCCCTGGTTTCCAGAGGCCCGCACCCGGGTTCCCGCGATCCGACCCAGAAGGAGGAGGGATGGCGACTTTCTGGCAGTGTTCGAAATGCGGCTATCAGATGGAAGCGGAGGCACCACCTGAGAAGTGCCCTGGTTGTCACGAGAAGTGCCTCTTCACGGACGTCGGTTGCTACACGCCCGAATGTGGCGGGGAAGGTCACGTCGATCCGAGACTCGCGGGACGCCGGCAGGGCGGAGACCGGACGACGTGAAGCCCTCGGGGGCCTGCCGCGCTGGAAGGAGCGCGGCGCGTCCCGACGGCAGAGGCACTCAACACAATTGCAGAGGAGGCGACAATGGCATATACAGCGAAGGACTACCACAGCCTGATCGGGATGCAGGGGTTCAGCGACACGCTGCTCAACAATCACTTCACCCTCTACCAGGGCTACGTGACCAACACCAACAAGCTGCTGGAGACACTCTCCGCCATGGCGAAGGACGGTAGGGCCGGCACACCCGAATACTCAGAGCTGAAGCGGCGGATGGGCTTCGAGTTCAATGGCATGCGGTGCCACGAGTTGTACTTTGAGAACCTCGGCGGGAAGGGCGCGCCAGACAAGTCCGGCAAGCTTGCCAAGAAGCTGGCCGACAGCTTCGGCAGCTACGAGGACTGGGAGAAGGACTTCCGGGCCACGGCGGCCATGCGTGGAATCGGCTGGGTCATTCTCTACGAGGACACGCAGACAGGTACGCTGGTAAACCAGTGGATCAACGAGCATGAGACGGGACACCTCGCTGGCTGCGCGCCGGTCCTTGTGCTGGACGTCTTCGAGCATGCCTTCATGATTGACTACGGCCTCAAGCGTGCCGACTACATCGCGGCCTTCTTCAACAACATCAACTGGAAAGCAGTCGAGGCCCGTCTGAGGTAGCGGCGCCGGTCTCCGAGGCGGGCGGCCATCCGTGGGACAACCTGCCCGCCGGCATCCATCGCCGGTTGACCCGCACCCGAGCATCGGGGCGTCGAGTCTTCTTGCCCGCAGCACTCAGAGCGACCGCCGCCCGGGGAGACTACTGTTCGATAGCGGGAGGTCTATTGTATAATAGCAGCCACTGTGAGCCCTCTGCGCCGATTCCTGCAGATCGTATATGTCCTGTTCCTGTTGATCGCAGTCGGCGTCATCGGCTACACGCTCATCGAAGGATGGCCGTTCCTCGATGCGCTCTACATGACCGTCATCACCTTGAGCACGGTGGGGTACAACGAGGTAGGTCATCTTTCAACTGCGGGCCGAATCTTCAGCATCGTGCTCATCATCAGCGGCGTAGGGGTGATGCTCTACACGCTGACCACGGTGGTGCAGTATGTTGTCGAAGGTAATCTCCGGAACATATGGGGGAGACGTCGGATGCAGGAGAAGATCTCGAAGCTCAAAGACCATATTGTGCTGTGCGGATACGGCAGGGTGGGCAAGGAAGCGGCTCGCGTCTTCGAGGAAGAGAATACGCCTTTCGTCGTCATAGACCCCAGCCATGAGGCGATCGCCACGGCCACTGCCCAGGGCCACATGTGCCTGCAGGGCGACGCGACAAACGACGACATCTTGAAGAACGCGGGGGTACTCCAGGCGCGCGGGCTCGTGGCGGCGACGGGAAGCGACGCCGACAACCTCT
>CAZNMB010000033.1:0-10151 GCA_964574095.1 uncultured Dehalococcoidia bacterium | reverse complement strand
GCCTACGTGATAGATGACCCCGACATCACGAGCATTGTGGCGCACAAGGGCCTGTTTCACCAGATCATGCTGGAAAACAACATCCTGGTTCCGGAAACCATCGTGGTGAGCCGCAAGGAGCTGGGTAATTTCAAGATAACCGACGAGGTCAAAGCCGCAGTGGGGGTACCGTTTGTGGTCAAACCAGCCTGGGGAGATTCAAGTATGGGGGTGATAGTAGACGGGAACTCCTATTATGACCTGCTCAAGTCCGCGGACCAGGCCCCCAACTCCGATGCTTTCCTGGTTCAGCGGCAGCTCAAGCCGAAACGGCTGGGAGACCACGTGGGCTGGTTCCGCCTGTTCCACATGATCAATGAGGTCATACCCTGCTGGTGGAATCCCGCCAGCCACGAGTACCACCTGGTTACACCGGCACAGAGCAAGTATTACAAGCTCGCTCCTCTGGCCCGTATCATGAGAGACATCGCCCGGGTCTCCAAGATGAAGTTCTTCACTTCAGAGATCTGCCTGGACGTTGACGGCCACTTCTACACCGTAGACTACATAAATGCCGACCCGGACATGAACCCCAGGTCCTTCTATACCAACGGGGTGCCCGATGAGGTCGTCCGGCACATCGTCTGGATAACCGTCAACGAAGGTATGCGTTTCATCATGAAGAAGCGAGGATACTTCGACACAGTCCTGGAAGGATCAGACGAAGGCTCGTTCGAGCACCAGCAACTCGGGAAACGGAAACCGCGGAAACGCAAGGCCGACAAGCAAGGGCAATAACAGTTGCTGATACCGACTCTCGTTGGCCTGGCAGGACTGTGTCTTTCGGTTCTGCTGACCATGTTCGCATATGCTGCTCTCGTAGCTCACAGAATAACCAAAGTGGAACGGGTGCCCGTAGGCGGTCATCCCTCCCGGTTGGGTGTTCCATGGGAGAATGTGACTTTCCCCAGCAGAGGCGACGGAGTCCCCCTGAGTGGTTGGTACCTGCCAACTCCTGCGGACGACCGCTGCATTATTCTGGTCCAGGGCACCAAGCACCATAGAAACAGCCCGGAGATCAGGGCCCTGCGACTGGGAAGAGACCTGGTTGACCGCGGTTTCAGCGTGTTCCTGTTTGACTTCCGGGCTCGGGGAGAATCCGGAGGGGACCGCAGTTCGGAGGGGGACCGGGAACAATGGGACCTGTTCGGTGCCATCGATTATGTAGCCCAGCGCGGCGTTCCAGTTGAGCGTATCGGACTGTTGGGATTCTCCCTGGGGGCTGGAGTGGCGCTTCTGGTGGCGGCCGATGAGCCCCGTATTGCGGCGGTAGTCAGCGACAGTGGATTCCTGGACTACATGATGGACCTGCAGAATCTGAACGTCGGGCCGTTTCGCCTCCCCTCGTGGTTCGCCATCTTCGTTGCATTCGCCGGGCGCATTCTCTTCAAGGCGGATTTCAGCAGGGTGCGGCCGGCTGAGGTGGTGGAACAGGTGGAGCAGCCCATATTCTTCATTCATGGTGAGGACGATCCGGTGATATCTGCCGAAGAGACCGTAGAACTTCACAGCATCTCCGATAATCCAAAAGACAGGATCTGGATCGTACCCAGTGCCGAGCACGTCAACGTCTACCGCAAGATGCCGGCGGTGTACGTAGACCGGGTTTCCCGCTTCTTCCAGCGGTACATCCCCTGAACCGGCTGTCAGCACCGCCCCGTGGGGCGCGATACACAGTCACTGACCTGGAAGACGACATTGACCCTCAAGCCATTGTCGAGGCCGCAGAAGAGCAAGAAGCCGGGTCTCTTGGGCTATCAACAATGCTCGCCAACACCATGATGCAAATGGAAGACACGGTAGACGCCATCGTTGACAATAGGCTCAGAGATGAGGTAGAAGTAATCATCAGCAGCGCTCCGGTATCCGGGGGATTTGCCCGGCGCATCGGGGCAGACGGCCAGCGCGCCGGTGCATTCCAGGCTGTGGAAGCTGACGGGTCCGCGAGCACGTTATGGGCGATTCTTCATTGAAAGACTAGAGGCTTAGAGAGAGGGATGCCGGGGAACGGGCGGTACAGTTGAATGACAACCAAGACAAGAAGCAGTTGTGAAATCGACCATACGCTGCTGGAGGCAATAGACTGCATCCAGCTGAACGAGCGCCTTAAGGGCCTGAGAGAACGGTACCTCGCCACTGTGCCCAGACTCGCCAGTGAACGTGGGACATACTACGCCCGGTCATGGCGGGATACGGAGGGACAACCCATTCAGCTACGGATTGCAGAGGCGGTGAGAAGGATTCTGGAGAACCTGCCAACACCCATCTTTGAGAATGAACTGGTGGTCGGCAGCATTACGCAGTACCTCCGCGGCTCCTACGCGATGATCAACTATGATTCAAATTTGATTCTGGACCTTCTGCCAGAGAGGCCGAAAGGTGAGATCACAATGGGTGGTCCCAACATCATAGGTATCCTGGACGAGAAGGACGAGCAGGCATTGCTGGAAGACAGCAAGTACTTCAGGGGCAGGACCAACCGCGATGTTGAAGAGCAGGTCTGCAGGACGATCTGGGGAAGCTGGCAGGATGACGTCACCGAAGCCCGAGGTCAGGCACCTTATCACTACTGTCCTCCGGGCTACGGCATCACCTATTACGACCGAGTGTTCGCCACAGGCCTGAGAGGCATAATCGAAGAGGGCCGCGAAAGGCTCACGCATGCCGAAGAGACCGGGGTTGAAGACCCGGAGAAGATATGGTTCTGGCAGTCAGTGATTATCGTTTCTGAAGGACTGATAGCCTTTGCCCGCAGATATGCTGCACAGGCCCGCACACTGGCGAGCGGGGAGAGTGACCCGGTCAGGCGGGCAGAGCTTGAGGAGATGGCTGCGGCCTGCTACAACGTCCCGGAGAACCCGCCGGGCAGCTTCCACGAGGCAGTCCAGGCGGCATCCCTTATCGAGCTTGCCAAGGTTCTGGAAAACGGCCGTGTCGGCGATTACTGCGGAAGGCTCGACCAGCACCTCTATCCCTATTTCAAGAAGGATATTGAAGAAGGACGCATCACAGCAGGAAAGGCTGCTGACCTCGTCGGAGGACTAGTCACCCTGTTAGGCAGAAGGGAGCAGTGCTCTCAGGTATTGATGCGCGAGGCGGTGCAGACAAACAAGATATCAAACATAACCCTGGCCGGTTTGAAGAGAGACGGCAGTGATGCCTGCAATGAACTGACCTACCTCTTCCTTCATATGGCGGGCTTGCTGAAGTATGCCGAACCGCACTTCACTTTCGTCTGGCATGATGGTATCCCCCGCTGGGCAATGATGAAGGCCATCGAGACCAACCGCCGGACGGGAGCCGGCCATCCCCAGTTCGTGAACGGCGATACCACCGTCAGGTACTTCGCTGAACGAGGAGTTACCCTGGAGGACGCCAGAGACCATGCCTATCTGGGGTGCTCATACGCCCACCCCAAGAATCAGGGGTATCACTGCAAGGCAATATCCTACATACACATGGCGCTCCTGCTTGACTTGACCCTGCACAACGGAGTGGCGCCGATGACAGGCAAGAAGATCGGCCTCGAAACCGGCGACCCCAGGAACTTCAAGTCCTTCGATGAACTTGTTCGGGCTATGGAGAAGCAGGCGGGGCTTGTGGTCAGACGCTTCGTCCATCGCAACCACATAGCCCACAGGACGGAGCTGTCGACCTGGCGCGTGCCTCTGCACTCGACCTTCGCCACTGGCTGCCTTGAGAACGGCTACGACATCATGATGGGAGGCCAGATGGCAAACCCGGCAGACCACCCCGTCTGGGACGTCATAGACCGGGGCCACGTACCAGCGGCCGATTCCCTGACGGCAATCAAGAAGCTGGTCTTCGACGACAGGAAGCTGACCATGGATGAACTTCTGGCGGCACTCGATTCCAACTTCGAAGGCGAGCGGGGCGCAGAAATACGGAGAATGTGCCTGGAAGCTCCGAAATACGGCAACGATATTGACGAAGCTGACTACATGGTACGCGACGTCGGCAAGATAATACCCAGACTGCTTGAATCACAAAGAACCCCCTTTGGGTCGAGATACACAATTACCCGACAGGGGCTGACATGGCACTACTACGGTGGGAAGGGCGTGGGAGCTCTTGCCAACGGCCGCAAGGCAGGAGTGCCGCTGGCCGACGCTTCTCTATCTCCCACACAGGGGGCAGATGCCAAAGGGCCAACCGCCGTGTGCAATTCGGCTCTGAAGGCAGACTTCTCCGACGCCAGGACGGCAGTCCTGAACCAGAAGTTTCCGCTCTCCCTCTTCGATAATGACGGGTTCGCCGACAAGCTCGCCGATTTCACGGAGACCTTCTTGAGGAATGGCGGGCTGCACATACAGTACAACCTGCTGGATGCTGAGACCCTGCGCGAGGCGAAGGGGCACCCTGAGCAACATGGAGACCTGATAGTGCGGGTGGCGGGGTACAGCGCCTATTTCGTCCTCCTGGCACCCGAGGTTCAGGATGAGATCATCGCCCGAACCGAACAAAGGCTCTAGCTGCCTGCCCTCCTCATGGGGTCAAGATCAACGACTACCCGGCACAGGAGAACATGATGGACAGACGTGACAGAGTACAGTGGATTTACTCTTCACGCGATAACAGACAACTGGCGGAACGGTACGACCAGTGGGCCAAGGACTATGATACGGACCTCGATGAAGAGTTCGGCTGGTTGGGCCCGCAGCGGGCTGTTGAGCTTTTCGCCAGGCATGTTCCCAAAGATGCCAGGGTTCTGGATGCCGGAGCCGGCACCGGCCTGGTTGGTGAACTGCTGGCCAGGCAGGGCTACAACGACCTGGTAGCCATGGATTTGTCCAAAGGCATGCTCGAGGAAGCGCGGAAGAGGAATGCCTATCGAGAATTCCATCAGATGGTGATGGGAGAGCCGCTGGACTACGCGACCGATTCATTTGATGCCGTGATCAGTGTCGGCGTGCTCACTGTAGGACACGCTCCGGCCAGTTCCTTCGATGAACTTGTTCGCATAATCAGGCCCGGTGGGCACATCGTATTCTCGCTGCGCCCTGATGTGTACAGGGACAATGGCTTCAAGGAAGAACAGGACAGTCTGGAGGCAGCGGGAAAGTGGAGACTTGTAGAGGCAAGTGAGGAATTCCAGCCCATGCCCAAGGGCGAGCCCGATGTATATCATCAGATCTGGGCATATCAGATAGCCTTCGTGTGAAGTCCGCGAAAGCGGGACCACCAGCTTCGGGGTGGTATGATGGGTGGGGGCTGGTCGGAAGTCATCCAAGACCTGGACAAAGACTCGCGGATGCGCAGAGTACAGGCAAGGAATGAAGGTAGACCACCGAGCACGGGAGGGTCTTGCTTATCAGGAGGTGTGCTCATGGGTAACACACTGCTGCTGGGGTTCAGGCGGCACATGATCCCAGTACCGAGGCTCATCTGGCACAGGATCGTTTCCAGGGAGGCCCACCACATGGCAGCAGAACTCCGCTTCATGTCGGAAGAGCACCACGCAGTCCGGAACTACGTGGTTGGGGAACTCCCTCGCAGCGGGGAACCGCTCTCGGTGGAGAGAATAGCGGAAGGACTGGGGCTGCCTGCTGACAAGGTGCGGTCGATCCTGGACGACCTTGAGAAGCACATGACCTACGTGTGCAGATACGGTCGTACTGAGGTCAACTGGGCCTATCCTGTTACAGTCGATGAGACGCCTCATCGTGTGGAATACGGCACCGGTGAGCGGGGGTTTGCGGCCTGAGCCGTGGACTCCGTTGCTGTGCCCTTCGTGCAAGGGCACCTGAGTGGGAGGCCGGTGTCGGTTGTGATCAGATCGGAATGCGCCCACTGCTCACGTCCTCTCACAATCGAACTTGATCAAGGGCTCGACTACCGCGTTGTGGAAGAGGGGGCGGAGCCGCTCATCTTCTCGCCCCTCGTCAACTTCAAGAGGCTGGCCGATCCCTGCATCATTGATGTGTACTGACGGAAGAACGTATTCTTCTGGTCAGAAGAACATGCACGAGACCACCGGAGGAGAGAAGGTGGTGTACTCGGCATCTACATGACGCTGGAGCAGTGCACGTATGTCACCAAGGCAGTACAGGGCGCTCTATTCGCAGTCCCTGAGAGCACCTAGGTCGGATTGGCCGAAAGGAGTGCCTGCACAGGGCTCCACTAATGGTTCGCCTACCTGAAGATGCTTCTCCCGATCCCGCACCCTCGAAATGAAAAAGGCCCGCTCGTGAAGACGGCGGGTGGTATAATGTTGCCGGCGGAAGACCCGGTGCGGGAGGGCACATGAGCACGCTGGTAGTTGTCGCGGGCGGCCTCAGCTTCCTTATCGGCACCCTCGCGCTGCTGGCGGACAACGAGGACCCCGGAAGGATACGGCGATGGGCCGGGGCGTGCGAGAGCCGCTGGGGAATCCCCATTCCGGTGGCGGCGGTGGTCCTAGCCGCCCTCGGGATTGTGCTCCTCTGCTACTGGATCGGATACCGGGACTACCTGCCGTAGCCCGGCGCCCGGTCAGTTGGCCAGCAGGAAGTCCAGCACCTCCCTGTTGAACCTGCCCCGCTTGCTCATGAAGAAGGCATGCGAGCCGCCCTCGACCTTGACCAGCCGGGCATCCGGTATCCTGCTCGCCATCGCGTCGGATGACCTGGGATCGATGAGCCTGTCCTCAGCGCCGGCGATGACCAGGGTCGGGGCCTCAATCGCGTGGAGCCTCGCCAGCGTGTCGTGGCCCAGGATGGCCTCGAACTGCCCGCGGGCCCCTTCCGTCGCCTGCGCCCCGGCAAAGAGCTTCGAGAGCGGGCGGACAACCATCGTGGAGAGCCTGCCGCTGACTGCGAGGTACATCACCATCGCCGCCAGCTTCTTGAACTCGATGGCCCTCAGATCGTCAACCGTGGCGTCCTCCCGAAGCCCAAGCGCCTTCACGTACGCCTGAGTATGCCCCCCGTCCTCGTCCTTGCTGGCGAAGGTACAGCCCAGGACCAGCTTCCTCACGCGCTCGGGATGGGAGAGTGCTATGTGCTGCGCGATCATGCCTCCCATGGAGACGCCGACCACGTGGGCCCTGTCGATGCCCAGGTGGTCCATCAGGCCGACCGCGTCGTCGGCCATCATCTGCATCGAGTAGGGCCCGGGCGGCTTGCTCGAACGCCCGATGCCCCTGTTGTCGAAGGTGACGACCTGGAAGTGCTTCCCGAACGGTCGCCTCTGGAAGAACCACCCCTGCTTGGGGCCGCCGAACCCCATGATGAGGACCAGCGGGTCTCCCCGGCCATCGATCTTGTAGTCGATATCTATCCCGTTGACTCTCGCCTTTGGCATCCGTCACCCCCGACTGTTGGATTCGACGCGGACTGGTCCGTTCGCCGCTTGAATATCGACCACGTCCCCATGGCCCTGGCGACCAGCTCGCCGTTCTGCGTGATGTCCGATTCCAGCGTGGCGATCCGCTTGCTCTTGTGCACGAGCCGGGTATCGCAGGTAAGTGTGCCCGACCTTACCGGCCTGAGCAGGATGATCTGGCTCTCTATGGTGGCACAGGCCTCGTCCTCCCCGATGGCCGACCACAACGCCGCGCCCATCCCAGTGTCGGCCAACGTGAACGTGGCCCCCGCGTGAACGGTCCCGTTCGGATTCATCAGCTTCTCGGTGACCTCCAGGACACACCGGCTGCGCCCGTTCTCTACCGAGGCGAACTCGGCGCCGACCAGCTCTCGAAACGGACTGAAACCCTTGTGCGGACGTAGTTCCTTGGGCATGATCGTTCACTCCGGATGGGGCAGCCCGGCGAAGATCCCGTGCCGGCCGCCGGTTGTCACAGTATACCCATCGCCGGGGGGTTCAACAAGCGGCACCGCGCACGGCTCCACTTGCCTTCGTTCGGTCAGTGTAATAGGCTGGTGCGGACGGCAGCCCGCACCCTGAGGAGACAAGCCTTTGGCCGAAAGCCGCCCGGATGAAGTCGCGGCAATCCTCGAGGCGTTCCTGCAGCCCTGGCACGAGGCCGTGGACGACCCGGCACGCGCGCAGGGTAATGTCCTCAGCGCTATCCTGCAAGGCTATGCCCGGACCGGCTACGGCCGGCAGCACGGGGCGGAGCATGTTGAGACTATCGAGGACTACCGGCGCGCGTTTCCCGTGGTCACCTACGAAGACTGCAAGCCGCTGATCCAGCGGGTGATGGCCGGCGACGTGAGCGTGCTCCTGAATGAAGAGCCGGTGGGCTGGGCCATCACGCGGGGCACGACCAGGGGCGAGTCCAAGTTCATACCGATGACCCCCACCGATCTGGCCATGCGGGTCAGCGCCGGTCGGGCGGTGATGAACTACGCGGTCACGAGCGGTCGCCACGACCTGTTCGCGGGCGCGAACCTGAACCTCAACTTCCCTTCGGTCGTCGGGAAGGTCCGCGTCGGGGACAGGGACCTGGAGTACGGGTACAGCTCGGGCATCTACCTCAAGCACGTATCGGCGCTGACGCCGGTCCGGTCGGTGCCGTCACAGGAAGAGATCGACGCGCTGGGTGGGGACACGGCTGTCAGCGCCTGGGAGGCCCGCTTCGAGCTGGCCTACGAGAAGTGCAAGGGCGAAGACGTCACGCTGGTCGGCGGCGTCGCGCCGACGGCCATCGCCTTCGGCCGCTACCTGCGCCGGGCCCACGGCGTCTACCCCAAGGACCTGTGGCGCGTGCGCGTGATGACCCTGGGCAGCGTGGCCGGCATCAACACGCGCTACGAGCCCGCGCTGCACGCCCTGTACGGCCCGGCTGCCATTCGAGAGATCTACGGCGCGACTGAAGGGATGTTCGGCCAGCAGAGGGACGAACGCCGGGCGTGGGTGCCGAACTACGACCAGTTCCTTTTCGAGGTGCAGACCCGTTCGGGCGTCAAGCTCCTACACGAGATGAAGCGCGGGGAGATGGGCAGCCTTGTCGTCTCGACGCCGGTGCTGCCCCGCTACAAGATCGGCGACCTGATACGCGCCTTCCGCGCCCCCTGTTTCCGCTGCATCGGCCGCGACCGCTGGTGGACGCCCCTGGACTACTTCTGGGGCGAGTTCATGAGCCTCAACATGGGCCGCCTCTAGGGTTACGACCGAGAAGGACCCGGCTCAGCTTCCCCGCTGCGGGCGAATGAACGCGTGGAACAGGATCACCAGCGCGATGGCGATCAGTATCACAACCCACACGTAGTCCCAGGAATCCAGCAGCTCTCCCAGGCCGACGCCAAGCAGGACGAACCCGAGTATCAGGCCCCCTGCAACGGGCCGCCGGTGCTCCGGCACCATCATCCGGTACAACGCGCCGAGCAGCACGAAAGCGCCGAACCCGGCAAAGAACACCGCCCAGCCTTCCCACCAACTGTAGAAGTGGTCATCGGCGAAACCGGAGGTATCCGCCAGTATGACCAGCGCCGCCCAGATAAGGACCGCTGACCACATCACCTCGTTGACCCGGTCCCGCCGCCACTTCTCTCCCCAGCCCTTCCGTTTCTCCTCTTCCTTCTCGTCCTTCTCGCGCCGCTTCTCCTCGTCCTTCTCCCCGCGCCGTCGTTCCGACATGGTCTCTCCTCCAGGTGCCCATCGTGGCTCCTCGCCCGGAACCCGCAGGCTACCTGATGTTCACGCCGCCGTTCGATGTACTGATGTAGAGGTCTGCTTCCCCGTCGCCGATCGTGCCCACAAGCCGGTGCTGTGACACCGATGAGCCCGTCAGCGGAAGCTCCGTGGTGATATCGCCGTTGCTGGTGGATGCTTCCATACTCACGCTGGGTGTGCCCAGCAGCTCCACGTCCACCTGTCCGTTGCTGGTCACAAGGCGGTTGCTCCCGCCGGCCGTCAGCTCGCCGCTGAACGATATCCGGCCGTTGCTCGTCTCCAGGTCGAACTCCCCTCTCGCATCCTCTACCGACACCGCACCGTTGCTCGTTTCCAGATTCGCGGCCCCGTCCATCCCATCAATCGTGATGCGCCCGTTGCTCGTGCCACCCTCGAAGTCACCCTTCACGCCTCCGATAACGATCGCGCCGTTGGAGGTCTCGAGCCGACCGGTCCCCTCTATCCCGTGCAGATCGATGGCACCGTTGCTGGTCTGGAGGTCCACGTCCGTCCTCGCGGGGACGGTCACGACCACC
>CAZNMB010000032.1:0-10201 GCA_964574095.1 uncultured Dehalococcoidia bacterium | reverse complement strand
AGCTCCGATCTCCGGGAGCGAGTCTCAGCCTCGACGTCCGCCTTGATCTTGAGGGCTTCCTCCTTGGCCTCAAGGAGGAGTTCCTTCTGCTTGGTGGCAGCATCATCGATGATCTTGGCGACTTCTTCTTCGGCGCGACGCAATCTCCGCGTCATTATCGTGGTCCGGACGACAAAGCCGACGCCAATCCCTATGATGAGCGCCAGCAATGCAATGATGATCCAATAAGTCGCAGCCATTTTCAAAACCCTTCCTTGCCGCTAGTGCGGCACTCATTTCCCTGCTCGTGCCAGACCCGGTCTATCGTGCGGATAATCACTGCGTGGCTGAAGCCGCGACGCTGCAGAAAAGAACCCAGACGCCGGCGGAAGTCCGCATACCCCAGTCCCGAAAGCGAACGGATTCTCCTCTGTGCAGCCTGATACGCTCCCTGCTCATCGTCGACATCGGCCAGAGCTTCGGTGATGGTGTCCGCGTCAACTCCCTTCTGCTTCAACTCCAGTTCCATGAGTCGGCGTGCCCGTGGCCGGAAACGCTCTCTCGTGTCCAGCCAGAACCGGGCAAAGGCGGCGTCATCCGCCAGCCCGCGCTTCTTGAGTGTGGCAACTACCTGCTGTACGGTGGCCGCACCGAAGCCGCGGCGAGCCAGTCGGTCGCCTATCTCCCTTTCGCTTCGTGGGCGCAGGGCTACGATCCGCAGGGCGCACTGGAGCGCGCGATCGAGCCGGTCGGAGTCCTTGAGCTTGCTGATCTCCTGCTCCGAGAGCCTCTGGCCCTGGTGAACACCGGCCTCGACGACAACGGCAAGGCTCAGACTGAGCGAGCTCCCCGTGTCGAAGAGCACCTTCACTTTCCTGCCCGGGCTGTGCTGGGTCTCGATCGCAGTTACTGTAACCATGACGTCTCTCGACACACGTCTCTACCAGGGTAGGCAGAGCATACCTAGTGACGAGTTGATGCGGAGTGCCGGGGAATGAAACCGGGGCTAGGCCGTTGAGTCCGCTGGTGCAGACTCGATGTCGGTGGAGGGTGGAGGGGCTTCCTTGCGAGAGCTGTCGCCGGACCTGATCTTGTGTTCGATCTCCCGCGCGATGTCTGGATCGTGCTTCAAGAGATCCTTGGCATTCTCACGGCCCTGTCCCAGACGCGTTTCCCCGTAGGAGAAGAAAGCCCCTGTCTTCTTGACTATCCCCATCTCGACCCCGAGGTCGAGGAGGTCTCCTTCCTTGCTGATGCCTTCCTCGAACATGATGTCGAACTCGGCGATTCTGAATGGGGCAGCCACTTTGTTCTTGACTACCTTGGCTTTGACCCTCGTTCCCACAACTCTGGTGCCGATCTTGATAGTGTCTGCTTTTCTGAGGTCGATTCGCACTGAGCTGTAGAACTTGAGAGCCCTTCCTCCTGGGGTAACCTCTGGATTGCCGAAGATAATGCCAACCTTCTCTCGGAGTTGGTTGACGAAGACCACAGACGTGCGCGATCTGCTTATTGCCGCCGTCAGTTTTCGCAAAGCCTGGGACATCAGTCGCGCCTGCAGTCCGACGTGAGCGTCTCCCATCTCGCCCTCGATCTCGGCTCGCGGCACCAGTGCCGCCACGCTATCGATCGCTATCACATCGATAGCCCCGCTGCGAACGAGGGTCTCCGTTATCTCCAGGGCTTGCTCGCCGGTATCGGGCTGGGAGATCAGCAACTCGGCTATCTTGACCCCGCACGCTGCGGCGTATGACGGATCGAGGGCATGCTCCACATCAATGTAGGCGGCAATCCCGCCCGCCAGCTGGGCTTCCGCGATTATGTGCTGGCAAAGGGTGGACTTCCCTGCCGCCTCGGGACCAAAAATCTCGGTAATTCGCCCTCGAGGAATCCCGCCGACGCCGAGAGCGAGATCCAAGGCAAGCGACCCCGTTGGGATGACGTCAATTCTCTCCCTGGTGGACGCCTCCCCCAACCGCATGATCGAGCCCTTGCCGAACTGCTTCTCGATGTGGCCTATTGCCAGATCGAGTGCCTTCTCCTTCTCCCTCTCGGTAACCATTACACCGGTTCCCCGAAACAACCTCCCTCAGTTACTCCTGTACGACTTTTCTTTACTCAGGGTGACATCATGTTAGCACATACGGCTGGCAAATACAAGAGGGACGGCCGCCGGCCGCTGTTCAGGTGAGGGTGCGCCCCGGCGCGGCGGCGATCGGACGGGCAGTCACGGACGTTGCATGCGGCGCACTCCTCGGCTATGATCGGACGGAAAGGCGGCGGCGATGCGTTTGAATCTGAAATACGCCACGGTGGACACGCGGTTGGGCTGTGTTCTTATGGTGCGGTCCGAGAGAGGATTGATGTCTGTGTCGCTGCCGGAGTCGTCTCGTATCCAGGCGCTGGCGCAAGCCGGGCAGTCTCTCCGCGACGCAGAGGAGGATGCGGCAGCGTTCGGGGACGTGCCGCTTCGACTGCAGCGCTATTTCGGCGGGGAAGAGGTCGCGTTCCCCGATGAGCTGGACTACGGAGACGCGACTGCCTTTCAGCGGGCGGTGTGGGAGGCAACTCGCTCCATATCGTATGGAAGCACCAGGAGCTATGGTTGGGTGGCGGCACGGGTCGGCAAGCCCCATGCCTGCCGCGCGGCGGGCGGGGCACTGGGCCGGAATTCGATTGCCATCATTGTGCCGTGTCATCGCGTCGTTGCCAGCGGCGGGCTCGGCGGATTCGGCGGCGGGATCGCCCTCAAGAAGAGACTTCTCGATCTGGAGGCGGGGCGCGTGAGTGGGGCTAGCTCACCAGGTCCTCAATGCTGACGCTTTGCTCGCCGACGAGATCAAGGAGCTGAGGACGAAGCTCGGGCCCGTACTCGGTATGGATGTCCGGCATCTGTAGTCTCGTGACACCTTGATCGGTGGTGACTGTCATGTGGACCTCGTCGGTGCCGGGAAAACGCCGGAGCAGGTCTACGAGGTCTCTGAGGCGGTCGATGTCGGCGCCCGAGTCGCCCGTGATCGGCAGACTGACGGTCAGGCGGCGCCGCGGCGGCTTTTCCTGCGGAGGGGCAGATGGTTCCGCGACGGCAGCCTCGCCCTTGGCTGATTCGTACAGGGATACGGTGTAGCAGTCGAGCTGCATGCGGTCGCTCCGCGCCTTCACCTTGCCCTTGACGAGCAGCGCTTGCCCCTGCTGCCAGTAGTCCTTCGTGCGTTCGTAGACGTTGGGCCAGGCTGTGACCTCTAGACTGCCCGAGAAATCCTCCAGAACCGCGCTGACAAAGGAGCGCTTGTCCTTGGTGAACGACTGCCGTACCGACGTGACCACGCCGGCGGTGGTGACGATCTGGCCGACCATCTCTTCGTCGATGTGACCGCAGAACACGTCAACGTCCGAACTGAGACTTCTCGCCATGCTTGTCAGCGGGTGCTCCGAAACGTAGGTCCCGAGGAGTTCCTTCTCCCATGCCAGCATCTCCTGGGTGGGCACGTCTACATCAGGCAACTCGAGTCCGGGGAGAGGCACTTCCACGTTCTGCCCAAGCAGGTCGAACATGGTTGATTGGCCCACCAGCCGCAGACGCTGCTCCGTTTGGGCCAGCGACACTATGCGATCGATGCCGGCCAGGAGAGAGCCCCGCTTGCCGAGACAGTCCAGCGTTCCGACCTTGATCATGCTCTCCAGCGCCCGCTTGTTGACGGCGCGAAGGTCCGCTCTGCGACAGAAGTCATCGATGGACTTGAAGGGGCCGTTCTGCTCCCTGACGGCAAGAATCGATCTGATCGCGGCGACGCCGACGTTCTTGATCGCGCCCAGACCGAAGCGGATGCAGCGCGTTCCCGTATCGTCCTTCTCGATGGCGAACTCTTCCTCGCTGTGGTTGACATCGGGGGGCAGGACTTTGATCGCGAGCCGATGGCACTCCGTGACGGAAGATGACGTCTTGTCCGCCTGCCCCATATTCGTGGTCAGCAAAGCGGTCACGAACTCCACCGGGTAGTTCGCCTTGAGATACGCGGTGTCATAGGCGATCATGGCGTAGCTGACGCTGTGTGCCTTGTTGAACGCGTAGCCCGCGAAGGGCTCGATCAGGCTCCAGACCTGCTCCGCCACGTCCTTGCTGAAACCCTTCTTCTTCGCGCCGGCGAGGAACCGCTGCATCTCCTTCTTCATGACCTCGGGGATCTTCTTCCCCATGGCCTTGCGCACAATGTCGGCCTCTCCGAGGCTGTAGCCGGCGAACGCCTGGACGATGAGGAGGACCTGATCCTGGTATACGATAACGCCGTAGGTCTCCTGTAGAATCTCGGCGAGCGCGGGGTGCGGAAAACGGATGGGCTCCAGCCCGTGCTTGGCCCGGATGAAGGTTGGAATGTGCTGCTTCGGACCCGGGCGATAGAGAGCCACCATGGCCGCGATGTCGCCGAAGCAGGTGGGCTTGAGCTCCCGGATGAAGCGCCGCATTGCCGCACCCTCTAGCTGGAAGACGCCCGTCGTCTCCCCGGAGCTGAGCAGATCGAATGTCCGGGTGTCGTCGAGAGGTATGCTCTGCAGGTCGATGTGGATGCCCTGATTCTCGGCTATCAGCCGCTTCGCCCTCTGGATGATGGTCAGGTTCGTCAGGCCCAGGAAGTCCATCTTCAGGAGGCCGATCCGGGCTATCTCGTCCATGGCGAACTGGGTTGTGTTGATGCCCTGGTCGTGGCCGCCGCCCTGCGCTTCGGCCCTGCTGGGCTTCTGGAGGGCCACGTGATCGATCAGTGACTCCTTCGATATGACTATGCCGGCGGCGTGGGTCGATGCGTGCCGGGAGACGCCCTCCAATCTCGTAGCCGTGTCAACGAGGTGCTTGACGTTTGCATTCTCACGATACATGGCGGCCAGGTCGGGGCTGGTCTGGAGCGCCTCTTCGATAGTAGGGGTCATCGCGGGGACCTGCCGGGCGACGCGGTCCACGTCTCCGTAGGGGAGGCCGAGGGCCCTGCCCACATCACGGAGAGCGGCGCGGGCACCCAGAGTGCCGAAGGTGATGATCTGGGCGACGCGTTCGGTCCCGTATTTCTCAGCGACGTATCTGATGACCTCGTCGCGGCGGTCATCCTGGAAATCGAGATCGATATCCGGCATCTCCTTGCGCTCTATGTTGAGAAAGCGCTCGAAGACCAGGCGGTGCGCGAGCGGATCGATGTCCGTGATGCCGAGGCAGTAGAGGACTATGCTCGCCGCGGCACTGCCGCGGACGCCGAACAGTATGCCCTGCGTTCGGGTATAGGTGATGACGTCCCAGATGACCAGGAAGTAGTCGGCGAATTCGGTCTGTTTGATCACTGATAGCTCGTAGTCCAACCGCTCGACTGCCTGGGAGGGAGAGTCGGGATAGCGTGCCTTCAGCCCGCTGTTCGATAAGTCCGCGAGGTACTCGTCCGGGGTCATGCCTGGGGGGACATTGATGCTGGGAAGATGCAGGCGGCCGAAGTCCAGCTTCAGGTTACACAGGTCGGCGATGCGATCCGTGTTGCTCAGTGCCTCCGGCATCTCCGCGAACAGCTCGGCCATCTCCTGGGGGCTCTTCAGGTAGAAGGACTCGTCGGCCATCTTGGGGCGCTTCTCGTTGTAGATGGTGTTGTTTGTCTGAATGCAGAGCAGAATATCGTGCGCATATGCGTCTTCTTTGCGCACGTAATGGACATCGTTCGTGCCCACCAGGGGAATGTCCAGGCGGCGTCCCAGTCCCACGAGTTCCTTGTTGATCTGGGCGAGTTCCGGGATGTTGTGGTTCTGAAGTTCGAGGTAGAAGTCGCCGAAGACTTCCTTGTGCCACTTCGCGGCCTCTGCGGCGTCGTCCAGCCTGTCCTCCAGGATCAGGCGGCCCAGCTCTCCGTTCGGGCACGCGGAGAGCGCGACCAGTCCTTCGCTATGTCGCTCGAGCAGGGGCCTGTCCACCCGGGGCTTGTAGTAGAAGCCGTCAAGCTGTGCCGCTGTCGCCAGTCTCAGCAGGTTGCGGTACCCCGACTGATTCTTGGCGAGCAGGACCAGATGATACGAGTGTTTGTCGGCGGCCTGCTTGCTGTGCATGTCGCGCTGAGCGACGTAGAACTCACAGCCAAGAATGGGCTTGACTCCGGCCTGTACGGCCTCGCCGTAGAACTTGACTATGCCGTACACTGCGCCGTGATCGGTGATGGCGAGGCTGTCCATGCCGAGCTCTTTGGCTCTGGCTATCAGGTCGGGAATGCGGCACATGCCGTCGAGGAGGCTGTAGTCGGTGTGGACGTGGAGGTGGGTGAACATGAGCCGGAGCCATTATAGCACCGGGGTCCCTCCCGTGGGAGGGGTAATCTGGTGGGGGTCGTCCGGGGGCTTCGGATTGCCTTGACACGATCCTTGCTGCCTGCTAATGTTGGGCGACCAGTCGCGCGGGACCGCGGAGTTGGCGATTCCTTGGGGCAGAGCAATGTGAGCCAGGGGTGAGGCGTCGCACAATGATCAACGACGATATCTGCTGGATGAGCGCCGCGGAGCTGGCCGGGGGGATCAGGGAGAGGAAGCTGTCGCCGGTGGAGGTGGTGACTGCCATTCTCCACAGAATAGACGCTGTCAATCCCAGGTTGAACGCCTACGTGACGGTGACGGCCGATTCAGCGTTGGCCGAGGCCAGGCGGGCTGAGGATGACGTGATGCGGGGTCGGGAGCTGGGGCCCCTGCACGGCGTACCGGTGTCGATCAAGGACCTGATATTCACAAAGGGTGTGCGCACCACGATGGGCAGCCGGCTGCTCAAGGATTTTGTGCCGGAACAGGATGCCGTCGCTGTCTCGCGACTCAAGGCAGCGGGCGCTGTCATGCTGGGCAAGACGAACACGCCCGAGTTCGGGCTCAAGATGCTGACGGACAATCCGCTCTTCGGCGCCACGCGGAACCCGTGGGACCTGGGGAGGAGCCCCGGAGGATCGAGCGGTGGGGCCGCGGCCGCGGTGGCCTCGGGGATGGGGCCGCTGGCGGCGGGCAGCGACGGCGGTGGCTCGATTCGCATTCCGTCAAGCTGCTGCGGCGTGTTCGGAATCAAGCCTCAGCACGGGCGGGTTCCGCGCTACCCGACCTTTCACGGCGCCGAGGTGCTTGTCCATGAGGGGCCGATAGCGCGAACGGTGGGCGACGCCGCCCTGATGCTGGACGTGATGTGCGGGCCGCACTGGGGGGATATCTACTCCATTCCGTCGCTAGGCGTGCGATTCGTGGAGTCGTTGAGAGGGGGGGTGGCGGGTATGAAGATCGCGTGGAGTCCCGACCTGGGCTACGCCAAGGCCGACCCGGAGGTACTGGGCATCTGCGGCAAGGCGGCGCGGGGGTTCTCGGAGCTGGGAGCTGCAGTGGAGGAGGCGCATCCGGCGATTGACAACCCGGAATCGTACCACGCGACAATCTACACAGTCGACCACGTCGCGTCGCTATCGTCGTTCGGCCCGACAGAGCAGATCGCGACCGACTTGGACCCGCTCACGGCAATGATACTGTACGTGGCGGCGGACGTGAAGGCATCCGACTACGCAAGAGCCATGTTCGCCCGGGTAGACCTCGCGGCACAAGTGGGCGAGTTCTTCCAGGAATACGACTTGCTCCTGACTCCGACCCTGGCTGCGCCCCCGCCGCCGGTCGATTTCTCCGACTCCGCGGAATTCCTGCGGTGGATTCCGTTCATCCTCGCATTCAGCATGACCGGCCAACCCGCAGCCTCCATTCCTGCGGGATGGACAAAGAGCGGTTTGCCGGTCGGGCTGCAGATCATCGGGCGCCCGCACGAGGAAGGCACTGTGTTCCGGGCTGCGGCGGCGTTTGAGGAGGCATACCCCTGGACTCACGTGAGGCCACCCTTGAGCTAGACGGCGCTATGTCTGTGGGGCCCCATGCCAGCCCTGAGTCGCGGACGGTGTCGGAATACCGTCCTTACGTTTGTGCCGCCTCGACCAGTACTTTTGTCTCGTTGTGCGGCTTGGCCGTTTTTGGTATCATCGGCGATGCCAAGCCTTTTCATGTCGAGTTTCCCCCGAGTGAGGGGGGCCTGACCTGGAGCGTTGGGTGTAGGGCAGCGAGCCTGATGGGGAAGGGCTGGACATGACGAAGGGGAAGGCCCCTGTGAGGAGATCGGCTCTGAGCAAGAAGCTTGCCGAGTTGGATGCCATGAGCTCCGTGAGTGCGGACGTCGCGCCATCGGCGACGGGTCCGGGATACCTCGTGTCCGCCGCAGTGGAGGAGATGCCTGACGGCATCATTCTCGTGGACATGGAAGGCAAAGTGGCCTACGCCAACAAGGCGTGCGAGAGATTGCTGGGCTACGAGGCCAGCGAGCTCATCGGCAAGTCAGCCCTGGATCTGCCCACGTACAGCGAGTCGAAGGACAGAGATCGGGCAAGATACGTGCTCAGGAAGGTGATAGGCGGCGACACCTCCGAGGCCTTCGACATGACGGTCATTCGGAAGGACGGCGCGGAGGTTCCCGTTAGCTTCACGGCTGCGGTCATTGGCGGTGCCCAAGGCAATCCAAGCATGCTGATAGCGGTGATAAGGGATATCACCGAGCGCAAGCGTGCTGAAGAGGCTCTGCGCCAGTCGGAAGAGCACTACTCCGCTCTGGTCGGGGGCATGACCGATGCCGTCTTCAAGTTCACGGGCGGCAAGATAACATGGTGCAACGAAGCAGTCGAAGATGTATATGGGTACAAGCCTGTGGAATTGACCGGCAAGGACGTCGACTTCCTGCGGCCTCTGGATGCCGACCCGGTTGAGTTCAGCAAGCGGATAGCCTCCTCGATGCGGGAGGGGGGACGCTTCTGCAATGTGGCGCGGGTAAAGAGGAAGGATGGCAGCGTAGTCGATGTGGAATACACCGTGTCACTGGTGAAGCGGGCGCAGGGCGACCACCCGGTTGAGGTTGTGGCAGTCGCCCGTGACATCAGCGAACGCAGGCTGATGGAGGAGGCACTGCGCGAGAGTGAGGAGCTTTCGCGCGGAATGGTGGATACCGCGGCCACCGGGATATACCTTCTGCAGGACGGATGCTTCAGGTACGTGAATCGCCTGTTCGAGGAGATATCGGGCTACGCGAGCAGTGAGCTTGCAGGAATGCATTCGCTTGACTGCGTCTGTCCGGACGATCGTGACGACGTGAGGGCCAAGGCGATCGACGTCCTCCGGGGAAAGAGCAGCGAGCCCTATGAGTTCAGGTTTGTGCGGAAGGATGGCGAGACCATCTGGGTCTTGGACCGGCTCACATCCATCTGGTATAAGGGGAAGCGGTCTGTACTGGGTACCTTGACGGACATTACTGAGAGGAAGAAGATCGAGACGGAGGTTCTGGAATACACCCGGCAGATCGAGACGCTTTTCAACATCGGCGCTACCGTGAACCGTACGCTCAACGTCGGGGAACTCCTGAATGTGGTGTTGGATAGGGTGCTCGGCGTCATGGGGGCGGAGGCGGGCGGCGTCTTCCTCGTGGACCGGGAGAGCGCCGAGCTGGTTCTGCGGGCGTTCAAAGGAGTCTCGGCGGAGTTCGCCGACAATGTGGAGGGGCTCAGGCTGGGTGAGGGCTTCACGCGCCGGGCCGCCTTGTCGAAGAAGCCGCTGATTGTGGAGGACGTCGCGGCTGACCCCAGGCTGGGGCGAATGGGGGCGATGGAAGAGGGGCTCCGATCACTGGCCGCCGTTCCGATAGTGGCGAAAGATGAGTTGTTGGGCGTGATCGGCGTTGCCAGTGGCGAGCCGCGTCGATTCCTCGATCGAGAGGTCCGGTTGATGGGCGCTATCGCCAACCAGATTGGCATGGCGATTGAGAATGCTCAACTGTACGAGCAGGCTCTGACCCTGGCGTTCACCGATGGCCTGACCGGACTGTACAACCGGCGATACCTGATGGAGCAGATAGAACGCGAGTTCAACCGCGTGGAGAGGAACAAGGGGGCTCTCTCGCTGGTGATGATCGATCTGGACGGGCTGAAGGGCATAAACGATCGCTTCGGGCATCACGAGGGAGACGTCGTCCTGAAGCGGCTTGGCGCTGTCATCAAAGAGAACACGCGCGCCTCCGATGTGGCGGCACGATGGGGAGGCGACGAGTTCATGCTGCTGACTCATGATACCAACAGCAGGGGGGCGCGCAGGCTCGCGGAGCGGATCAGGTCCCGGGTGGAGCGGACTTGTCCTGTGATACAGGGTGAGGAGGTGT
>CAZNMB010000031.1:7768-10262 GCA_964574095.1 uncultured Dehalococcoidia bacterium | reverse complement strand
CCACGAACAACGCAATGACCGCTTTGTCCCTGACCGTGGACGCCCGCTCAATCAGGTACAGCACCTCATTCCTGCTAAGGGTAGGTAGTATGGGCTTTCCTAGTATCGGCGCTGACATGCCCTCAACGGGATTCCGTAGACCGAACTCAGCGCTCAGCCACCGATAGAAGGTCTTGATAGTGCGAAAAGAGGCGTGCCTGGTGCTCAGGCCATACTCATTGGCTGGAATTGAGTTCAGATAGCGCTCTATGTCCTTGCGTGTGCCTCTGAGGTAGTCGACACGCGCAACGAACTTCGACAGCCTTTCCCGGTGTAGTACCGCATGGTGATGGAGCTTACTCCCATCGCCCTGCGGGACTGAAGAAAGAGCCGCAGGTAGTCCATCTGAGGCTTGGGCTGCTTTGTCTGCGGCCTGAGTGCTTCCAGCAACCTCTGCGACGGAGGGCGCTTGCCGCTCTTGACCTGGGAGATGTACGCTTTGCTGAGATTGCTTGACTCCGCGAGTTGGGACACGGACGGTTTGTTAAGCAGACTAGCTTCGCTGAACTGCCCTCTAAGCAGTGGGTCCCCGGTTCGAGTCCGGGCAGGGACGCCAGTTCTTCATTGCCACGCCCCGGCTTCGACCGCGAGTTTCTGCACCGCCGTGCCGCACGGCGCGGGGGCGGCTTGACGGCGCTCCGGCCTTTGCCTATCCTATCAGTCAGCGCCGCCGGACCCGGCGCCGGGAAGGAGACCATCACGTGACAGACCAGACCATCGCACAGCTCTTCGACCTGACGGGCAAGGGGGCCATCGTCACCGGCGGCGCCATGGGCATCGGCCAGGCCATCGCCTTCCGGCTCGCGGAGGCGGGCGCGGGCGTGATTATCGCCGACATCAACCCCGAGGCCGCCGAGAAGACCGCGAGCGAGATCGCGGCGCGGGGCGGCAAGGCGCGCGCCGTCAAAGCCGACGCCAGAAACGCCGGCGACGCGGCGAAGGCCGTGCGGGCCGCCGTCGATGCCTTCGGCAGCCTCGACATCCTGGTGAACAACGCCGGCATCTACCCCATTTCACCGGTGCTGGAGATAACCGAGGAGGCGTGGGACAGGGTGCTCGACGTCAACCTGAAGGGCGTGCTGCTCTACTCTCAGATTGCGGCCAGGGAGATGATACGGGCAGGGCACGGGGGCAAGATCGTGAACATGGCGTCGATGGAGGGAATGCACCCCTGGGAGAACCTGGCCCACTACACGACCTCCAAGGCCGGCGTGATCATGCTCACCAAGGCCATGGCCCTGGAGCTGGCCGCTCACGGCATCCTGATCAACTCGGTCGCGCCCGGAGGGATCATGACGCCCGGCACCGCCGTGCAGGGCAGCGAGCTGCTGGCCGTTGGCAAGTCGCTCGAACAGGTGACGGGCGCGTTCATGGCCCGCCTCGCCCTGGGCCGCATCGGCACCCCGGACGACGTGGCCAAGGTCGTCCTCTTCCTCGCCAGCGGAGCCGCCGACTACATGACGGGCACGGTGCTGCTCGTGGACGGGGGCTGGCAGCTCGGCTAGGGACCCTCTCCCGGAGCGGATGCTCCGGGCTACCCCACCCGGTATTCGGGCGGGTACTCGGGGCTGCTCCGCAGGACTTCTGGACGGACGCTCCCGCCTTGAGCCCCCGCTGCCGGAGCGGATGCTCCGGTCTACCCCAATGCGTATCCGGCCGGGTGCGCCGGGCTCTTATCCCGGACTGTCTCCCGTCATGATCCTGCCCAGGATTCCGTCGCGGCTCAGGATGCGTTCCGCCTCGCCGATTATCGAGTCGATTATCTCCTTCGCCGTCATCACCCTGTCGATGACGCCCACGGCCAGCGACCCGCCGGCGACGCTCAGCGCGACGTCGGCGCCCCACTCGCTCTCGAAGTCGATCTCGACCTCACCGGGCGACCTGTTGAACATCACCTGCTCCAGCTTCTGCAGCCACTCCTCCTGCGGCATCTCATCCCGCTTCGCCATTATCCGGGCATACTCCTCCGGCTTGGGGGCGGACAGGCAGCGGTCGCGGAACTCGGGCTCCCAGGGCTCGGCGTCCACCAGCTTCTGCTTGTGCCGGTCGGAGATGGGGCACTCTCTGGAGGCGAGGAAGCGCGTTCCCATGTAGATGCCCTCCGCCCCCATGGCGAGGGCAGCCAGCAGGCCGTGCCCATCGCCGATCCCGCCGGCGGCGATCAGCGGTATCTTGAGGCGGCGGGCGGCGGTGGTGGTGCCGGTGAGCGTGGGGAGCTGGGAGATGCTCTTGAAGGCGGTGCCCTCAAGGCCCACCAGGACCACGGCGTCGGCTCCCTGGCGCTCAGCGACAAGCGCGTGCTTGACCGTCACCACCTTGTGCACCCACTTCAGGCCCGCCTCCTGGATACGGCGCCCGTGGTCGTCGGCGCGGAAGGCCGCGGTGAAGATCACGGGCACTCGCTCCTCGATCGCCACCTCGCGCATCTCGTCGATGCGGGGACAGAGCCCCACAG
>CAZNMB010000031.1:0-7668 GCA_964574095.1 uncultured Dehalococcoidia bacterium | reverse complement strand
CGCTCCTCGATCGCCACCTCGCGCATCTCGTCGATGCGGGGACAGAGCCCCACAGAGAGGTTCACGCCGAAGGGCCGGTCCGTCACCGAGCGCGCCTTCCTGATGTCATCCCGCAGCGCCTCCGGCGTGCGGAAGGCGCCGCCGGTGATGATGCCGAACCCGCCCGCCTCGGAAACGGGGGCCGCCAGCGTGGAGTTGCCGAAACCGCCGAAGGCCCCCTGGATGATGGGATACCTGCTTCCCAGCAGCTCAGTCACTCTCGTATTCCAGTTCATGTCTCTCCTCCATGCCGACGACGGTCATTCTATGTATGCGACTAAGGGAAGTCAATGGTGCCCGCGCCCACCTGATCGCGTTGCACTGACTACGGCTTTTTGCTATGATTGCCCTCCCGACAGCGATGCCGGGCGTCGCGACCCGTGTCCGGCGGAGGAGACAGACCGGCCATGCCTGCTCAGTCCCGCAAGAAAGACGCCGAGAAGACCAGGCGGCAGCTCATCGAAGAGATCGAGGGCCTGCGTGAGCGCGTCGCCGAACTGGAGACGTCGCGGCCCACAGAGTCATGGACGGAGGACGCCTGGCTGAAGAACGGTCTCGCGACTTCCGCCGCCATCGACGAGATGCCGGACGGGGTCATCCTCGTGGACATGGGCGGCAAGGTCATCTACGTCAACAAGGCCTTCGAGAAGATGATGGGGTACACTGCGGACGAACTGATCGGGAGGCCGTCCCTGGCGCTGCCGACGTACCGGGGGTCGAAGGACAAGGCGCGTGCTCTTGAAGCTCTCAAAGAGCTTATGGAGAAGGGCAGCTCCCATCACATCGATATCGGAGCGGTCACCAAGGGCGGAGACGAGATAGCCATCAGCTTCGCCGCTTCGATAGTGAGGGACACCCGGGGCAAGGCCAAGGCCCTCGTCTCCGTGATGCGGGACATCACGGAGCGCAAGCGGGCGGAGAGGACCCTGAAGGAGAGGGAGGAGAACTTCCGCGTACTCATCGACAACTCCCTCGACATCAGCGTGATCGTGAATCCCGACCAGACCATCCGCTATGTCAGCCCCTCGGTGCTGCGGACGCTGGGGTACGAGCCAGCGGAGCTGGTGGGCAGGCACGCGTTCGATTTCCTGTCCCTGGAGGACGTGGAGAACATAGTCGAGAACTACAACACCATCGCCCGGCTGCCCGGCCAGGCGGTCTCCATCGAGGTCCACTTCCGGCACAAGGACGGATCGTGGCGGATACTGGAGGCCACCGCCAACAACCTCACTCACGACCCCACGGTTGCCGGGATCGTGGTCAACGCCCGCGACATCAGCGAGCGCAAGGAGGCCGAGGAGGCCCTCAGGCAGCGGGAGGAGCACTTCCGGGCCCTGATCGAGAACTCGCTGGAGGGGATCGCAATCCTGGACAGGGACCTCACCATCCGCTACGAAAGCCCTTCGGCGGAGCGCATCCTCGGCTACAAGCTCGAGGAGCTGATCGGCAAAGACAGCCTGCGGTTCGTTCACCCGGAGGACGTGCCGCGAGCCAGGAGGGCCTTCAGCTCGCTGAAGGAGACTCCCGCGCTCACCCTGCCCGCCGCGATGCGTTTCCGGCACAGGGACGGCACGTGGCGGATGCTGGAGGCCACCGCCAACAACCTCCTCGACGACCCCGCGGTCAACGGCATCGTCATCAACTACCGCGACGTGACCGAGCGCGTGCGGGCGGAAGAGGCGTTGAAGAAGAGAGAGGAGCAGTTCCGCATCCTGATCGAGAACTCACTGGATGACGTCTCGATCCTCGACGGGGACGGCAAGATCATCTACCAGAGCCCGTCCATCGAACGTGTCCTGGGATACCCGCCGGAGCAGCAGGCCGGCGTCAGCTACCTCACATTCGTTCACCCCGACGACGCGGAATCCGCGATCATGGCTTTCCGGGAGTTGCTGAAGAGCCCCGGCTCAACGTTCCAGGGAGAGCTGCGGGCGCAGCACCGTGACGGCTCGTGGCGCACGCTCGAGGTAATGGTGAGGAACTTCCTCGATGATCCGGTGGTGGGAGGGATTCTGGCCAACTTCCGTGACATCACGGAGCGCAAGATGGCCGAGGAGGAACGTGTCGAGCACGCGGCGGCTCTGGCCCGGGCGGAAGAGCTGCAGCTATCGAGGCAGAGGATGCTGGCGGTGCAGGAATCGGTCAGGAGGGACATAGCCCAGCAGATACACGGGTCGGTGCAGAACAGACTGATAATACTCCTGCACCGGCTCACCGAACTGGAGCGCGCGGCGCCGTCCGGGGAACTCGCCCGGGACCTCGGGGACCTGCGGCAGAAGCTGCTGGACCTGCTGGAGAACGAAGTGCGGTCGATAAGCCACCGTCTCTATCCCTCCATCCTGCGCAGAGGCCTGGTGGCGGCGCTGCAGTCCCTCGGAGACCAGTTCGAGGCGGCGATGGACGTCGAGATGAAGCTGGACTCAGATCTCGCCCGGAAGGAGAGGGCCACGCCGGCGATGATCGTCGAGCAGGTGAGGCTGGCGGCCTATCGGATCGCCGAGGAGGCCCTAACCAACGCCGTCAAGCACGCCAAGGCAAGCAAGGTCACCGTAGAGCTCCGCCCGGCGTCCGACGGGTGGCTGGAACTGAGGGTGAAGAACGACGGCCTCGGCTTCGCCATTAAACGCGATGCCGTCGGACTGGGCATACTGATGATGCAGGACTACGCCGAGGTGGCCGGAGGAAGCTGCGTCATCAGCAGCAGCCCCGATGGGGGCACCGAGGTGAAGGCTAGTCTCCCCCTTGCAGGGCCTTCCGCAGGGTCTCCAGAGATACCTTCGTCTTCGGAATGAAGGCCAGCGCGCCCTCATCCGTCGCCAGCTTTTCGTAGACACGGTCCTGGTGGGCGCTGACAACAATTGCCTTGGTGCCGGGGTAGTTGTCCTGGACATACCGGGCCAGCTCGACGCCGTCCGGCTCGGGCATATACATGTCCGCGATGAGAAGGTCCGGCTCGAGGCGTGGGATCAGTTGGACAGCCTCAGCCCCTGAGCCCGCCTCCCCCACGAACTTGAAGTCCTCACTCTTGTCCAGCAGCGACCGGAGCCAGCTGCGGAAAGCAGGTTCGTCGTCGGCCACAACGACCCTGTATACCATGCTCCATCCTCCGCAGGCGCTCCAAGTTCGCCTGCCATAACAAGCGTAGCGCCTCTGAGGACGGACAACATAGTGCCAGCCTGACGATTCTCCTCGTCTATCCCTGACGGCTCTTAGAGCTTTCCAGATAGATGAGGGTCGCTTTCACTCTGGCGTGTACGTCGGGCTCGTGCGACAGGTGCAGCTCCTGGTATATCGCGTTTATGTATGTCTCCACCGACTTCCGCGACAGCCTCAACTGCTGCGCTATGGCCGCGTTGCTGTATCCCTGGGCCAGGAGCTCGAGCACCTCCTGGTGCCTCGGATTCAGCCTAGCCACGGCCGAGCCCTGGCGGGGACGCAGGCCCGCGACCACCGCCGGGTCCAGCACCACCATGCCCGCCTTGCTCCCCTGGATCGCGCGCACGATCGTGGCCAGGTCCGGCACCGTCTGCTTGAGCAGGTATGCCCACCCCTGGATATCCTCCAGGGGCAAGCTCGTGACGTAGCGACGTTCGCTGTGGGCGGAGAGAATCACCACGCCCGTCTCGGGACTCTCGCTCTTGATCTGCAGGGCAGCTTCGATTCCATCCATGCCACCCGGCAGCTCGATATCCATGAGCACAACGTCGGGCCTCTGCTCCCTCGACAGGCTGACCGCCGTCTCGCCATCCTCCGCCTGCCCTACCACGTCCAGGCCCGGTTCAGCGGAGAGTGTTCGAACCAGCAGTTCGCGGAACAGGGCCTCGTCGTCCACCACAACGATTCTGGTCGTCTCCATGGCGCACTCCTCTCCCGATATGCCCACCCGATCGTCGCCGGTCGCGCAGGCACCCGCTGCTCTCCGTGCCTATTATGTCAGGTGGTAACACTGTTGTCCATGCAGTGCCACCACCACCCGATATGGTGTCGACCCCTTAAGGTAGTCCACATGCCGCCGCGCGTCAAAAGGGGGTAGGACACCATACTCACCGAATGCCGCACATCGTATCCTCAGGGATGATACACTAGAATGCGGTGCAGTCAAAGTCAACTACAGACCTAGGAGATGTCCATGACAGGAATAACTTCGTACGGCGCCTACATTCCCTGGCACCGGATGGACCGCCAGCTTTGTCTCAAAGCGTGGGGCGGTTTTGCCATGCCCGGAGAGCGGGCCGTGGCCTACCACGACGAGGACAGCGTCACCATGGCCGTCGAGGCGGGCTTGGACTGCCTCGGAGGCCTCGACCCGCATGGGGTCGATGGCCTTATGTTCGCCACGACAACCTCTCCATATAAGGAGAAACTCTGCTCGGCCACCATGGCCCTGGCCTTTCATCTGCGCCGTGATGTCCGGACGCTGGACGTGACCGGCTCCCTCCGCTCCGGAACGTCGGCGATGGGCCTCGCGCTGGACGCGGTAGCCTCGGGCAGTTCCCGCAGCGTCCTCGTGACCGCATCGGACGTCCGCCTGTCCGCTCCGTCCGGCATGACGGAGCAGGCCCTGGGCGACGCCGCCGGCGCGCTTCTCATGGGCAAGGACGACGTCATCGCGGAGGTCCTGGCGAGCCACTACGTCTCCGACGAACTCGCGGCATCCTGGCGGGGAGTGGAAGACACCTTCCTCCGGTCGTGGGAAGACCGCATGACCATGGACGAAAGCTACTCCAAGGTCATGCCGGAGGCCATAGGCGCGGTCATGCACAAATCGGGGCTGTCCCCGAAGGACTTCGCCAGGGTAGTCTTCGACCCACCCGCTGACGTGCGGCGGCACGGCAAGGTTGCGGGAGAGCTGGGATTCGACCCCGGGCAACTGCTCGACCCGGGCGGCATCTTCATGAGCGCGGGCCTGCTGGGCTCGGCCATGTCATTCGTGATGCTTGTGGCGGCCCTGGAGCAGGCCAAGCCGGGCGACAAGATACTCTTCGCGGGCTACGGCAACGGTGCCGACGCGTTCGTCCTGCAGGTGACCAACGCGATCGAGAAGCTCGGCGAGCGCAGGGGGTTCAGGAGGCACCTGGAGTCGAAGGGCATGATGCGCAGCTACAACGACTACATGAAGTGGCGCGATATCGTCCCCCTGGACCAGGCCCGCAGGCCCGAGAGGGGCCACATCTCCGTGGCGGCGAACTGGCGGGAGCGGTACGTCCACCTCGGCCTGTGGGGCATCAAGTGCAGGCGCTGCGGGACTCCTCAGTACGACTACGGGGCGATGGCCTCGACGCCCATTCGCGTGTGCGCCGTATGTCAGGCGGTGGACGATTTCGACGAGTACAGCTTCGCCCATAAGAAGGCCAAGGTATTCAGCTACACGCAGGACATGCTGTCGCCATCCCTCGACCCGCCGACGTCGGTCGCCATGATCGACTTCGAGGGTGGCGGCAGGTCGCTTTTCGACCTCACCGACCGGGACCCGGACCAGGTCGAAGTCGGGATGGACGTGGAGATGACCCTGAGGAAAGTCTACTCGGACAGGGGGCTCAACAACTACTTCTGGAAGGCTCGACCCATTCGGTGCTAAAGGAGGCAACAGATGGCAGGCAGCATCAAGGACCGGGTAGCCATCATAGGCATGGGCTGCACCCGGTTTGGAGAGCTGTGGGGGAAAGGACCCACCGACCTCGTCGTTGACGCCGTGGAGGAGGCCTACGCCGACGCCGGCGTGCAGGCCAAGGACATCGAGGCCCTCTGGGGAGGGAGCATCTTCACCGCCCACGGAGGGCGCTTCTTCACCGAGGCGCTGAGGATGCAGTACATACCTGCCACACACGTTGTCAATGCCTGCGCTTCCGGTCAGGACGCGCTGCGGAACGCCTCCTATGCGGTGGCGGCGGGGATCTACGACATCGTCATGGCCATCGGCGTCGAGAAGATCAAGGACGAGGGCATGAGCGGCCTTCCCGGCATGGACAACCGCACCCACACCCACGCCGTAGCGACCATGCCCGGCGTGTTCGCGATAATGGCCACGAAGTACTTCCACCGCTACGGCCTCTCCCCCGAGGACGGCAAGACCATGCTGGCCAAGATCTCCGTGAAGAGCCACGCCAACGGCTCGCTGAACCCCAAGGCACACCTGCGGAACGTTCTGACCGTGGAGAGGGTGCTGAACGCCCCGATCATCGCCTGGCCGCTCGGCCTGTTCGACTGCTGCGGAGTGTCGGACGGCGGGGCCGCGGCGATAGTGACGAGCGCCGAACGTGCCAGGGAGTTTCGCAAGGACCCGGTATTCATCAAGGCGCTGCAGATCTGCGGCACTCCCTCATCGGGGCGAATAACGACGGAGTACGACTACACTCACGTCGAGGAGAGCTACCGCGCCGGCGCCGCCGCCTATCGCGAGGCCGGCGTTACCAACCCCCGAAAGGAGATCGGCATGGCCGAGGTGCACGACTGCTTCTCCATCACCGAAGCCGTGACGATGGAGGACCTGCAGTTCAGCCCCAGGGGGAAGGTGAAGGATGACGTCGACGCCGGCACATTCGAGCTCGGCGGGGAACTCCCCGTCCAGCCCGACGGGGGGCTGAAGTGCTTCGGCCATCCGATCGGGGCCTCGGGCATACGCATGGTATACGAGCTGTACCTCCAGCTCCAGGGACGGGCGGACAAGCGCCAGATCAAGGAGCCCAAGCTCGGCCTGGCGCACAACCTCGGCCACGAGCCCTACGCCCCGATCTGCAGCGTGTGTATCGTCGGGCTCTGAGCGATGTGCGATCGCTGGATTCAACCAGAAATCAAGTAGAGAGGTGTTGGAATGACACAGCCGGCTCCGGCATCGCCGATGTTCTGGCGGATCAACCCCGAGGTGTTCAGGTTGATCGGCATCAGGTGCGTGGACTGCGGCCACATCAGCTATCCCCGGACGAAGATCTGCCACCAATGCGGCAGCCTCAACCTCGAAGAACACAAGTCCTCCAAGAAGGGCACGGTTCACACGTTCTGCGTGAACTGGGCCCCACCGCCGCAGTTCGAGCCTCCCATCACGCCCGTGGTCGTGGACATGGATGACGGCGGCAGGCGCCTGGGCCTCATGACGGAGACCGCCACCCCCGAGGATATCAAGGTCGGCTCCAAGGTGGAGATGGTGCTGCGCAAGATGATCACGGACAGGGGCCTCAATGTCTACGGCTACAAGTTCAGACAGGTGGAGGAATAGTAATATGAGAGGCAAGGTTGCGGTGATCGGGGTGGGGATGATCAAGTTCGGGGAGCTTTTCGACAAGAGCCTCGAGAACATGGTCCAGGAGGCCTACCTGAGCTGCCTGAAGGATGTCCAGAAAGGCATCGACCCCAAAGAGATCAAGGCCGCCTGGTTCGGACAGTGGAGCGGCGGCTTCATCGGACAGGGCGCACAGTCCGGGCAATCGCTGGCCAGCTTCATCGGGAATCTCGAGATACCGGTGACCAGGATCGAGAACGCGTGCCCGACAGGAGGCGATACCTTCAGACACGCGTGTCTCGGCGTCGCCTCGGGCCTCTACGACGTCGTCCTCGCGGTGGGCGCGGAGAAGATGAGGGACAAGCCCTCCGCCGAGTCTCTGGGCGGTGCCGGCGGCGGCGGTGGGTCCGAGA
>CAZNMB010000030.1:0-10292 GCA_964574095.1 uncultured Dehalococcoidia bacterium | reverse complement strand
CGCCCGCCGTTCCCGGCCATCCGCGGACTCAACGGCAAGCCGACGCTCATCAACAACGTGAAGACCCTGGCCTACGTGCCGCGGATTCTCGCGAAAGGCGCTTCCTGGTTCTCCACCATCGGCACGGCGGACAGCAGGGGCACGGCCGTTTTTGCACTGGCGGGCAAGATCGTCAATACCGGGCTGACGGAGGTCCCTCTGGGCACGTCGCTGAAGCAGATCATCTTCGACGTCGGCGGCGGTGTCCCCGGCGGGAAGCGGTTCAAGGCGGTGCAGATCGGCGGCCCTTCCGGCGGCTGTCTGCCCGAGTCAGCGCTCGACCTGCCCATCGACTTCGAGTCTCTGAGACAGGCGGGCGCCATGATGGGCTCGGGCGGCATGGTGGTGCTGGACGAAGATGACTGCATGGTCGAGGTAGCCCGCTACTTCCTGGAGTTCACTCAGCGGGAGTCATGTGGCAAGTGTACACCGTGCCGGCTGGGTACGAAGCAGATGCTGGAGACTCTCACGGACATGACCCAGGGCAGAGGGAGCATGGAGGAACTGGACCGACTTCTCGACATGGCTGAGGACGTCAGGGCAAGCTCGCTCTGCGGCCTCGGCAGGACCGCCCCCAATCCCGTCCTGACCACTTTGCGGTACTTCAGGGACGAGTATGAGGCGCACATCACCGAGGGCCGCTGCCCCGCGCTCATGTGCCACGACCTGATCGCCTACTACATCCTGCCCGACAAGTGCGAGCGTTCCTGTGACGCGTGCGTCGGCACCTGTACCGTGGAGGCTATCTCCTCGAACAAGAAGGGAATCAAGGTCATAGACCAGGAGAAATGCGTCAAGTGCAACACATGCCTCGCGGCCTGCCCGCCGCAGTACAGCGCCATCGCCAAACTGTCACCGCCCGGCCTGGTGCCGACGGACAAGGAGACGAAATGACAAGCGTTTCCCTCACCATAGACGGCAAGACCGTGACGGCGCGCAAGGGAGACACGGTCCTCTGGGCGGCGCTCGACAGCGGCATCTACATACCCAACCTGTGCTCGATACGCGAGTCCGCGGAACCCTTTGCCGCCTGCCGTCTCTGCTTCGTCGAGATCGAGGGACGCAGGGGCCCCGTCACCGCCTGCACCGAGACCGTGGAAAGCGGAATGAACGTGAACACCCGGGGTGAGGCGGCCCGAGGACTGGCGCGCACTTCCCTGGAACTCCTTCTCGCCAGCCATCCCGTTGACTGCGCCCACTGCCCGGCGAACCGCGCCTGCGGGCTGCAGAAGGCCGCCGCCCACCTCGGCGTGAAGCTGAAGTCCAAACGTTTCCGCAAGCTCGAACGCGGACTCCCTATCGACTCGAGCCACCCCCAGTTCACGTATGACCCAAATAAGTGCGTGCTCTGCGGGAAATGCGTGTGGACGTGCCGGGAGCGTCTGGGCGTCGGAGTCTTCGGCTTCGCCTATCGCGGCTTCAAGCGAATGGTGACAACCTTCGACAACCGCCCCCTCGGCGAGTCTCACTGCGAAGGCTGCGGCGACTGCATCGCTGTCTGTCCGGTGGGGGCGTTGACGTTCAAGAACGGGGGGAGGAAGGCCCCTGCTGGAGAAACGGGACGGCGCGATGTCGCTGACCGGGGCAGCCGCGCTCTCCATGGCGGTGAGGAACAGGGCGAGTGCTCGCGAAGGCAGTCGCGACGGCAACCACAGTCGAAAGTGATGCAATAGGAGGAGGACACGATGATCGAGGTAGTCACAGAGCAGACCTACGAAGACGAGGTGCTCAAGTCCGAAGTCCCCGCAGTGGTCGACTTCTGGGCGCCGTGGTGCGGCCCCTGCCGCATGATTGCGCCGGTGATGGAGAAGCTGTCGGAGGAATACCAGGGGAAGGTCAAGTTCTGCAAGGTGAACGTGGACGAGAACCAGCAGCTCGCCGCCAACGTGGGCGTGCAGAGCATCCCCCTCGTGGTGTTCTACAAGGACGGAAAGAAGGTAGACGAGAGCATCGGAGCCGTTCCCGAGCCGGTGATCCGGCCCAAGATCGACGCGCTGCTCTAGCGTGACCGGAGCTCGCCGGCGGGTCGAACGCGGGCGGGCGGACATGGGACCATCCCGGAGCCATCTTGGCGGGATTGTAGATGACGACCAACGAGAACGAGGCGGAGCTGGAGAGGAAGATCGCCGAGATCAGGCAGCGCATTCCCCCGCACTCGGTACCTCCCGCGATGCTGGAGGAGCTTGACGAGTTGGAGGAGCGCCTTGACCGCGCGCGGCGGCAGCGAGAGGACTCATGATGCCCAAGAAGACCCCGGCTGTGGACTACACGCTGTGCAACCCCGAGCATTGCGACCGGGGCGTGTGCTCGGCTGCAGTCGAGTGTGAGCACGGCAGCCTGGTGCAGGAACGGCCCTACGAAACGCCGGAAGTCAACCCGGCCAAATGGTGCCATAGCTGTGCAAAGTGCACCAGGACGTGTCCTCTCAAAGCGATCAGGTTGATCGAGCAGTAGCCTCGCAGCCAGAGGAGCGTAGGCAGATGAAGATCGCGGTTTGCGGCAAGGGAGGCAGCGGCAAGAGTACGGTCACGGCCCTGCTGGCGCGCGCAATGCTGGCCAAGGGCCTTGAGGTGATAGTGGTCGATTCGGACGAGTCAAACTCGGGCCTCTATCGGATGCTGGGACTGGAAGCCCCGCCGGTGCCGCTGATCGACCTGGTGGGGGGCAAGCAGGAGGTGAGAAACGTGCTTCCGAAGTCCGGGCCACCTCTGCCCCACCAGCAGACAAGCGTTATCGCGCGGCCATTGATCAGACTGGCGGAAATCCCCTCCGAGCACGTTGCCGGCAGGGACGGCCTTCGACTCGTCACCGTCGGCAAGATACTGCACGCGCTGGAGGGCTGCGCCTGCCCGATGGGCGTGCTCAGCCGCGAGTTCCTCAAGAAGCTTGAGCTAGGCACGGGCCAGATCGTGATCGTGGACATGGAGGCCGGCGTCGAGCATTTCGGCAGGGGCATCGAGTCGGGAGCGGACACCGTCCTGCTGGTGGTGGACCCGTCCTTCGAGTCCATCCAGCTAGCCGAGAGGGTGCGCTCCTTGACCGTAGACATCGGCATCGGAAGCACGTATGCCGTCCTGAACAGGGTCGCCACCGACGAAGCAGCCCGCAGGTTAAGAGAAGCGCTGACGGAACGGGACCTTGACGTGCTTGGAGTCATCCCTTACGATCAAGGCATATTCGAGGCCGGATTCGACGGCGCCGCCGTGCCGCTGGGCGGTGTGGCCCTCAGCATCGAACGGATAGCGGCATCGCTGCTTTCCCGCGCCTGACTGCGATAGTCAAGCCATGCGAGCCGACCGCTTGTATTCTATCTGGAGGTGACCAAATGTGCCTTGCCGCTGCATATCGGAGCGCAGATGGGGACACGCCTCTCATGCGAGATATCGCCCATCTCTCCATCGATGGTGACAGAGTCGAGATAGAGACCCTTTTCGGCGAACACGAAGTGATCCGCGGACGGCTGAAGGAGGTCGACTTCATGAAATCGAGAGTCGTTATTGAAGAGACTGCAGGCGCTTGAGTGAAGCCAAGGCCGCGAGACCACCGGGGGGTGTAACGCATGGAAGAGGCAAGCAGAGAAGAGCAGGCCCTGGCGCAGGAGGAGCTTGTCAGGGAGCGCGTAGACCGGCAAGGCGCTGTGTGGCGCAAGGTCTACTTCGGCGGTGGGCCGCATTTCAGGAACTGGCTCGACCAGACCATCGAGCTGTGCGGCAAGGAGAACGTGGAGGTCGAGGAAGCGGATCCGAAGGGCCTCCAGTGCTACGAGCAGGGCAACGAGAAGGTGTACCGTATCTGGGTCAGGAGATCGGCGGCACCCACGCAGTTGACATAACACAGACCACGAGGTGAAATCAGATGGGCAAGAGGATCGTATCCACCGGCAGGGGAGGCACCGGCAAGACAACATTCACGGCCCTGGCGGCGAAGTTCCTGGAGCGTCCGGTCCTGCTGATCGACATCGATCCCGACCAGAGTCTCGCCGACATGCTGGGCGTAGATCTGGAGAAAGAGGGCGTCAGGACCGTACTCGACATTCTCTACGACATCCAGAAGCAGGAGGGATACGAAGAGGTGAGCCAGATGCCTCTGCCCGAGAAGATCCAGTACCTCTTCAGCACCGAGTGCATCTACGAGTCCAAGGAGTTCGACCTGGTCTCCCTCGGCGTGAAGTGGACCGAGGGCTGCTATTGCGCGCCGAACAACCTCATCCGGGCAATCATACCCAAGCTGGCCCGGAACTACGCGTACACCCTCATAGACGCCCCGGCCGGCCTGGAGCATCTCAACAGGAGTGTCACCTCCGAAGTCGACGATATGTTCATCGTGCTGGACCCCTCCCTCAAGTCACTCAAGAACATCGAGAGAATACCGATGCTCGCCAGACAGGTGGGCATCACGTATCAGAACTTCTACATGGTCGCCAACCACCGGTTCAACGAAGAGATCGAGAAGCGCATCCAGAGCCGGAATGGGGCCTTCCTCGGCAGGATAGACTACGATGCCCAGGTCGAGAACTACAACCTGGACGGCAGATCGCTGCTGGAGTTGCCCGATGATTCCCCTGCCGTGGTCTCAGTCAGAAACATCCTCGTGAAGGCCGGATACCAGATCAGGTAGGCGCCCCACGCCCCCCTCCCGCAATCTCGTGGCCTCGTCGACCCCTCGCATCTCAGCGGTCTCGTCCGGCCCTCCCGCCCACTGACGGTCTCCTGACCCCGCCTTCACCCTCCCGGATTCTGCCTGCCCACCCGCACGCCAGCTTCCACAGCCCTGACGATTGGGCCAGGAATGCCTAGTACGATAATGCTATTGGCCTGCGTTGTTGACCGAACTATACTCCTCTTGCGCAGACGAGTCACCGAATAGAGAGTGGTGCAGCAATGTCAGACGACAAAGGTCAGAACGCGGAAGTATGCGGGCAGCCCTTTCGAGTAGTCAAGTGGGGACTGGACGCCAACGAGGTATCGGAGTTCATCCGCGGCCTGCTGGACCAGAACAGCGATCTGCAGAGCAGACTGGAGCACCTGAACTCACTCAGAAGGCTTGCCGAGAAGATCGTGATTAGAGCCGAAGACCAGGCGGAGAGGACGAAGACGGAGGCGGAGGAGAGAGCACGCGAGCGGCTCCTTCTGGCCGAACAGCGGGCACGCGAGATCATGCGTGCAGCCGCGGAACAGGCGGACGCGATCAAGTCACCACGTACGGGCGGGCCTGACGAAGCTCCACCCGAGAACACCTAGACTCAGGACGGTGATGAACATGTTCGGAGCAAACGAGACAAAGGAAATCTGCGGTCATCAGTTCAGGACGGCCAAGAACGGCCTCGATGAAGCCGAGGTGTCGTCCTTCATCAGCAAGCTGGTCAAACAGAACAGCGAACTGAGCGACAAGCTCGAGAACTTCAACTCGCTGATGAAGTTCGCCGAGAGAATGGTTGACGAGGCCAAGGCGGTTGCCGAGGGTCTGAAGACGGACGCGGCTGCCGAGGCCCAAGACAGCGCCCACTCCATTATCGCCGAGGCAGAGCGGGCCGCCGAGACTGCAGCCGAGAAGATCATGGACGAGGCAAATGAGAAGGCCCACGCCGAGACCATGCGTCTCCACGAGGAAGTGAAGATGCTGAGAATGGCACGCAGGAGCGACATCGAACGAGAGATGAGAGAGCGCTTCGAGACGGTATGCTCAGCCTTCCTGGAGACCGCTGAAGCCGGCCCGGTGGACGAAGCGGAGACCGCGCCACGCCGCGCAAGCGCCGTGCAAGTCACTCCCGAATCCAAGCTCGATGACGCCCAGGCTGGCATCCCCGAGGCGGACGACCGCCCTCCAATCGGGCAAGAGGAAGACGCCGACAGCATGTATGTCCAGGACGCGATTGTGGAGGTCGCTCCACGAATGGAGAACGAGTCTGCACCCATCATCCTTGAAGCAGAGGAAACAACGGCGGGCACGCAAGAGCCGGTCGCCCTTGGCGACGGGGCCGCCGGCGAACCCGGGGACGAACAGGACACGCTCGAGGGCTCAACGCCGGGCGAATCCGAGGCTGGATCGACGCTCGGACAACCGGGCCCCAGCCAGCAGAACGGAGGCCCACTCTACGAAGGAATGGTCAACCTGAAGATCCCTCCTCCGGTGAGCCTGCTCGGCCTGATGATGCTCCACCGGCAGCTCAAAGAGAACCCAAACATCCGGGTCGGCCACGTTACAGGCTCGGCACAGGAGGGCGCCAGCGTGGAACTCCATCTGCCGAGCCGCGTCCCCCTTCTGGATTTCCTCCGATCCCTGAAGGGTGTCAACGGCGTGTCACAAGTCCAAGACATGGATCGCAAGGCCGACACCGACGAGAAGACCAGCGATGTCACTGCCAGCACGATCCAGTTGAGCGTGAGTTAGTCACAGGGAGGGTATGGTAGCCATGTCCAAAACCGACGACAAGGTAAGAGAGATCTTCGGGCAGCAGTTCGCAACGGTCAAGAACGGCCTCGACGAAGCCGACGTCTCGTCTTTCATCGACACTCTTATGGCGGAACACGGGGAGCTCAGCCAGCAATTGCAGGACGTGGACTCCCTCATGACCTCCGCCGAGAACATGATAGTGGAAGCCGGAAAGCAGGCGAAGCAGCTCCAGGCCGAGATGGAGGAGGAGGCGCGGGCCAGGGCCGCCTCCGAAATCGCCGTGGCGGAGGAGAGGGCCAGAGCTGAGGCTGAGAGGATTATCGCTGACGTGAGAGAGGAAGCGCGAGTAGAGACTGAGCGCGTCAAGAAGGAAGCCGAGCAGCTACGAATCTCGTGCAAAGAGAGGATCGGGACCGAGATAAGAGCGACATTCGAGACGGTCTGTGCCGATCTCTTCGCCCGGCGGGAAGACGCCGATGCTCCAGTGGCCACCGCCACCATGACACCAGGCGAGGCTGAGGCCATCGACAGCGTCGCGCCAGCCGACGAACCGGACGCCGCAGACGCGGATACTGAGGACACGCTTCTCGAATCAGAAGCCCTCGCCGCGCCCATGTCAGACTACGAAGAAGGCCCCGCGCCGCAAACGCTCTCCGAGACCGATGGATCAACAGTCAACGAGTCGGAGGCTCAACTTGCACAGGACCTTGACGACGCAGACGCGGCTGAAGACGACCTGTACCAGGGGCAGCTACAGCTAAGGATTGCACCCCCCGTAGCTCTGGACGGCGTGATGAAGATTCACCGGGAGCTGAAGACCAACCCGCAGATCGAAGTCAAGTCCTTCGCAGTATCAGCCGAGGATGGAGTAACGGTCGAGGTCAATCTGCCGGCGGCCATGCCGTTTGAGCAGTTCCTGCACTCCCTGCCGGGGGTGACGGCTGTCGCCGGCACGTCCCAGCCCAACACGAAGGGCCGCGGACGCCGAAAGGGAGCTGCACCTCCTGTGACAGTGTTTCGTCTGACTCTCGGCTAGGCACCGCGCCCGAGTGCATCTCACCGCCACTCGACTGCGCCGTTCCACAGGCTGCGGTCCCCGCGTCTGTCAACGAAGCGCCGCGCCCTGCCCGCAACCGCGCAGCCAACGCGCGGTCCGCGCGCATCGTCACCGTTTCGCCGACCACTCATGATGCTGTCCCCCATGCAGCCGCGGTACCTGCTGCATGATCTCATCCCGGCCTCTTCCCTCAACGCGCAACCCTACGACTGCGTGCTGCCCCCATCCCCATTCCAGACTCCCGCGCGCCGTCAAGAATCAGAGGTGGACTCAAGAAGCATCAAGTCCTGTCATCTTGACCGGCGTAGTACGCGCGACTAGTATTGGTGCACAGTACTATAGTCTCAGTACGGGAGTCCCCCGGTCCTCCCCGAGACGGGGGACGCGAGGCCACAAATGAAAGCCACGATCAGCGAACTCAACTCGGACCCGACAGCGGTCTGGCAGGGCGAGGCCGTCAGCGCCGACTGGAACGGCCGCACGGGCGACTTCGTCATACGCGGCGATGCTGAGGACGAGGCATTCGCCGCCGTGGTTGCGAGCATAGCGGAGAAGCAGAGGCTCACGATCGGAATCGAAGACGTGGACTATGCCCAGCTCGTGTGGCGAGGATGTGTCGGCAGCGCGAAGTTCGATGCGCTCGACTCAGGCCATGTCCAGTGTCATCTTGTTCTCACGCTGGAAGACTGGTTTGGCATCTTCCCCGGCTTCAGCAGCTTCTACTACGCCTAGACCGACCGGCGAACCACTGCCCGCACCACTCTGAGGCAAATCACCCCCGGCGCAACATCCTTCCCGGAAGCCTACTTGCCGTCGCCCTTGGCATCAGCGGACTTCCTCAGACCCTCGTACGCCTTCTGGATCTCGGTCACCGACGCCTCGTCCTCCAACGTCGTCAGGTCGCCGAGGCTCTGCCCGGTAGCCACGGCCTTGAGAACGCGGCGCATGATCTTGCCGCTCCGTGTCTTCGGCAGGGATTCCACAAAATTGATCTCCTCCGCCGTGGCGATCGCCCCGATCGAGTTGCGCAGATAGCTGTTGATCTCCTTCTTCAGCTCCGGTGACGGCGACACGCCCTCTTTGAGCGTGACAAACAGGACGATAGACTCGCCCTTCACTTCGTCGGGCCTGCTCGCAACCGCGGCCTCGGTGACAGCGGGGTGCGCCACGACCGCGTCCTCCAGTTCCGCCGTGCCAATCCGGTGTCCCGCCACTTTGAGCACCTCATCAGCCCTGCCCAGCAGCCAGAAATAGCCGTCCTCGTCGCGCATGGCGAAGTCTCCCGTGTAGTAGACGCCCGGGAAGCGCGACCAGTAGGCGTCCTTGTAGCGCTGCGAGTCGCCGTACACGTCAAGCAGCATGCCCGGCCAGGGCTTCCTTATTACCAGATAGCCCGTCTGCCCCAGCGGAGCCTCCTTGCCATCGGCATCGACGACCGCCGCGTCCACTCCGGGCACCGGCAGGGTTGTCGAGCCCGGCTTCAGCGGCAGGAGCTCGATCCCCGGTGTCGGAGAAAGCATGGTGCCGCCCGTCTCCGTCTGCCACCAGGTATCGACAATGGGACACCTCTCCTGACCGATGTACTTGTAGAACCAGTGCCAGGCCTCGGGGTTGATCGGCTCACCGACACTTCCGAGCAGCTCAAGGCTGGACAGGTCGTGCTTCAGGAGGTGCTCCTCGCCGTACTTCATGAACATGCGCACCGCGGTGGGCGACGTGTAGAATATGCTGACGCCGTACTTCTCCACGATGTCCCACCAGCGCTCCACGTTGGGATAATCGGGAGCCCCCTCGTACATGACGATGGCTGCGGCGTGGGAGAGCGGACCGTAAACGATCGAGCTGTGCCCGGTCACCCACCCGACGTCCGCGGTACACCAGTACACCGACTCCTCCTTGATATCGAACACCCACCTGTACACCGAGTGGTTGTACGTAATGTACCCGCCGGTGCCGTGCACTATGCCCTTCGGCTTGCCCGTCGTGCCCGAGGTGTAGAGGATATAGAGAGGATGCGTCGATTCCACCGGCTCCGCCTTGACGAACCTCTCAGCCCCATCCAGCAGAGACGCCAGCCACAGGTCCCTCCCCGACTTCATCGGCACCTCTCCACCGGTCCTCTTCACGACGATGACCTTCTCCACGGACGGCGTCAACTCGACCGCGTCGTCCGCTATCTCCTTGAGCGCCCGCACCTTGCCTCGACGGTACGCACCATCAGAGGTCACCAGGATCTTCGCCTGTATGTCGTTGACCCTGTCCGCAATCGCCTTCGCGCTGAAACCGGAGAAGATCACCGTGTGCACGGCCCCGATCCGGGCGCAGGCCAGCATGAAGATAGGCAACTCCGGGACCATGGGCAGGTAGAGCGCCACCCTGTCGCCTTTCTCCACCCCGACGTTGCGCAGGACCGACGCAAAACGGTTGACCTCGCGGAACAGCGTGGAGTAGCTGAGGACTCTGGTCTCCCCCTTCTCTCCTTCCCAATACATGGCGACCTTGCTTCTGCGCCAGGTCTTCACGTGGCGGTCAACGCACTGGTAGCTGGCGTTGAGCATGCCCCCCACGAACCAGCGCGCATAGGGCGGCTTCCAGTCGAGGACTTTGTCCCAGGTCTTGTTCCAGTCGAGTCCCCGCGCCTCCTCCGCCCAGAACCTCTCGGGGTCCTGGAGCGAACGGCTATGCATCTCGGCGAGGCGCTTGGACGGCCACATGAACGACCCTGTGGGCAGCGAGCCCCCGCCGCCCGAGATTCGGCCTTCGTTGCGATCAGTACTCACGTTGTCCCTCCTCCTTTCGCTGT
>CAZNMB010000029.1:8933-10400 GCA_964574095.1 uncultured Dehalococcoidia bacterium | reverse complement strand
CCCTATCCCCTCGCTGCTCACGATGCGGCCCCTGGCCTCGTGGGCTCGCCCGCCGAGGCTGTGCTTTCTCCCATAGTAGTCATGCCTGACGTCGAGGTCGTCGCGGGCCAGCTCGACCCGGGGGAAGGAGGGATCGGCCGAACGGAGGCGCCGGACCGTTCCCTCAAAGAGCCGGGCGATCCTATCCGGACTGACCTGCACCTCGTCCGCGGCCCGCACAGCGACCACCCGGCTTCGCATTCCGGCGGCCTTGAATCCGAGCGCCAGCCCCACCGCCGTGCCCATCGTGCCAAGGGGAACGTAGACATAATCCGGCTCCGGCGCTTCCCCGCTCGCCACCTGGTCCCTGAGCTCGAACGCGGCATTGACGTAGCCCACCGTACCCAGGCTTGAAGACAGGCTGCCGCGGACGATCCGGGGCGGACGCCGTGTACGCAACCAGCGCCGCGCAAGCACGCAGGCCGTCTCCGTGAGGAGCAGCGGCATGTTCCGCCGCTGGTGAAGCTCGGCCCCGCAACGAAGCTCCACGAGGAGATTGCGGCGGGCGATGGCGCCGCCGGCATCGGGCAGCATCATGCATATGCACTTGAGCCCGGCCTGACGCGCACAGACGGCCGTGACCAGAGGGTGTTTGTACTCCGGGAAGCCGAAAGTCAGGACGTCTCTTGCGCCCGACTCCAACACGCGGCCCAGGATGAACTCCAGCTTCCGGAGCTTGTTGCCTCCGTAGACCTTGCCGGCGAGGTCGTCGCGTTTTATGTAGAGTTGTCCCGCGTCACGGTCGTCGCCCCACCCGTCCAGCCTGCGCACCGGCGTCGGGAACTCACCGAGTGGAACGCGGGGCATCCTGGATGCGAGCCGCGGGTAGTGCCGGAACAGCGCGATCGCACCGGATTCAGCGCTCATCGGCCGCTCGCCCCGCCGGACTTCGCCTCGGCCAGAATGCCGGGCAGGCTGGTCACGACTCTCTCCCTCAGGTCCCTGTAGGACTGGGTGCCCGCGACCACGCCCATCATGATTCCGGCGAATGTCCTGCTGCGCGCTATCAGCGCCACGCCGCGCTCGATCATGTCGGGGTTGTAGATGAAGTCCCGCAGCTGGCACGCCTCAACGAAGTCGCGGTGGTATGCCTTCCTCCACAGGGCATCAAACCCGGCCGGATCGCCGCCGACGATAGCCTCGCAGGCAAGGTCGGCGTCCCAGAGCGCGTAGCGGATGCCCTCACCCAGGACCGGGTCCACGTGGCCCGCGGCATCGCCGACAAGGACCCAGTCCCTTCCGGCGCACCGGGTCTTGTAGAACTTCGGGTCGCGCGCCGTCGGTATCAGCGCCCCGAAGGGAGCCAGCTTCTCAACATTGGGGCAGTACCGGTCCATGAACCCGTCGAGATACTCCTTCAACCTCTTGGCGTGCCGGATATCGAGACCGACCCCGACGCTGGCGTGTGTCTGCCGGGGGAATATCCAA
>CAZNMB010000029.1:0-8923 GCA_964574095.1 uncultured Dehalococcoidia bacterium | reverse complement strand
CCCGCCTGTCCCCACGTTCAGACTGCCGTCCTTGGGAAATATCCAGGCGTAGCCCTGGAAGTCCCTGAAGAACTTCATGACGCTGTGGTCGCGCTCGATGCCGGTCACGAAGTACCCGATGCAGGCACCGACGTCCCCCTTCGGTATGGGGCCGACCGTGTCCCTGCGCACCACGCTGTTGGCCCCGTCCGCGCCCACGAGCAGCGCCCAGCGGCGTTCACCACTCGCGGTCCTCACTGCCCAGCCGCCCGCCTCGCGGCACACTCCGGTCACCCTCTCCTCGCACAGCGTGGCGCCCGCCTCGACCGCCTTCTGGAGCAAGTACCAGTCCAGGTCCCGGCGCGACACGTTCATCAGCGTCTCGCCGCCGACCATGGCCTCCTTGCCATCAGGCGATATGAAGAGCATCTTCTCCACGAATCTGGGGGAGGGCACGCCGCGCAGCAGGGGGAACCTCTCCAGGGCGGACGGGGTGATGCCGCCCCCGCACGGCTTCTCGCGCGGATGCGAGTCGTCGTAGACCGTCGCGAATATCCCGCGCCGGGCGAGGAGATACGCGAGATACGCTCCAGCCGGCCCGGCGCCTACAATAGCGATATCGTCAGCCATCAGAACAAGCGCAACCCAAAACAGGTCGGGCGGCCGGGGCGCCGCCCTCCAGACAGGATATTTGCACGCGCGGGCATTGTCAAACGGCGCTCGTTCAGGGCGGTTACCGGGCCGTGCGTGGCTGTGGTAGACTTCAACGGTGACCATGAACGAAGAGCGCCGCGCCGCAGCCCCGGACATCCTGCCGGTTGCCAGGACCAAGACGGAGGCGAAGAGGTTCTACGACTGCGTGAGCGTTGTCTATGACCACCTCACCCGGGCGTTCGAGCGGAGGTTCGCGGAGATGGCACTCCGTTGCCTGGACGTGCGCGAGGGCGAGACCGTACTCGAAGTCGGTTTCGGCTCGGGGCACTGCCTCACGAGCATAGCGCGAGCGGTTGGGCAAGAAGGCGCGGCGCACGGCATCGACATATCACGGGGCATGCTCGCCGTCGCCAGGAAGAAGCTGGTCAGGTCGCGGCTGGCGGACAGGGCCCACCCGGTCCTCGGCGACGCGGCGCGGCTGCCGTACACGGAGAGCGTCTTCGACGCCGTCTTCATGAGCTACACACTCGAGCTGTTCGACACCGCCGAAATCCCCGGCGTGCTCGAAGACATGAGGCGAGTGCTGAGGCCCGGCGGCAGGCTCGCGGTCGCCAGCCTGTCCCGGGAGGGCGACCGATCGCTGATGCTCAGGCTGTACGAGTGGGCGCACGTGAGATGGCCCAAGTACGCCGATTGCAGGCCCATCTACGTGGAGCGGTCGCTGCGGGACGCCGGATTCGAGATACGGTCGAAGCAGATGGTGCGGTGGTTCGGGCTGCCGAACGAGATCGTGGTTGCGGCCAATACGGCGCCCACTCAGAGGCCTCTCTGAGGATTGTGGGCGGGTTGAAGCAGATGCTCCAGGCTACCCCATTCTATTGAATCACCGGACACTCTCTTGGGCCGCTGATGATTGCCGGCGGGGTGAAACGACGACCTTCAGACAAACGTGTTCAGCCGCTTCCCACAGTGAATCTGGCCACCAGGGGAGCCTCGAGGAAGTCCCACTTCCCCCTCACGCCGCAATCGAGCGCAGCTACTTCGATATGCAGCATGGCGATCCCGCAATCGAGGCGCTTTGATATCCCCAGGTTGATCCTGGTGCTGTCCACCGATACAGTCACGCTTTCGGGCTCGACATTGAAGCGCCAGGGCTGCCTGTTGATGGCCGACGGGGATATCCGCGCCGCCTCCAGCGCAACCTCGACCCATCGCGGCCAGCGCTCTCGCTCCAGCCCCGACGCCAGCTCCGCCAGCGGCTTGCGCCGGTGGTTCCGGCCGAGGCCGGTCATCAGCACTTCCTCCCGCGTTGGCCGCTCCACGGCGCGGCCCACCGGGGTCACCGCCAGCACTTTCTCGTTCCGGGCGATGCCGACGACGGACGCGGCGACCTTGGAGCGAAAGAAGCCGCCCACCCAGCACGTCGCCAGGCCCATCGCCGTCGCTTCGAGGACGATGGCCTCTCCGGTGTATCCCAGCTCCTCCTGAACATAGGGGTCTTCCATGTTCCCGGTGAAGGCGATCAGCGCCGGGGCGCCCTTGACCTTGCCGTAGGGCCCCACGGCGCCCCTGAGGATCCTGTCCGGCGACTCGGTCACCAGGTCGGCCCGGGCAGCGGAGAAGGGTCTGAACTCCCGGCAGACCTCCCGCAGTCGGGATATCTCCTCCGGCCGCAGAGGGGTGGAGTCGTACTGCCGCCTCGATCTCCGGGGCGTGACGGCGGCATGCCAGCGAGCGTACGGAATCTCCATCCGTGATCGTCTCCTCCTGCACTCATGATGTCACGTTTCCCGCGAGACGGCAAATCGAGGCTGTACTCGACGTCAGCCAGACACGCAAAGGGGACAGGATGTGACTCCTGCCCCCGTGACACGTCCGCCTCCGTGCCATGAGACGCCGTGTTAAGAACCTGCAAAGAATCGGCAACATCGGCACTAGGTCCGGGTTGCGTTCTCCTTACAGCCCGCGGCTATCCCGAGACAGCGGGGCTCGGCGGCGAGCCGCTGATGGTTCCCCGTATTTGCGTCTGCTGATTTGCCCGCGCCGACATGGGCTGGCCATGATCCCACGCTCCGAGCGGCCCAACTCCCTCCGCGAGAGCAAGAGCAGGACAGGCCACGAGTCGGCTGACGAGTATGGAGTCTCGCGCGAGACAATAGGGAGAACGCCGCGACAGGGTGGCAGCGTAGCAGCGGGAAGCGGGCGGCCCCTTCCGATGCCGAAGCTACGATTGGCCGTCAGGCGGGTTCAGAAGAGGGGACCACTCTCCAAGCACTTGTCATCGCTCCAGGACCACTCGGTCTTGAGTGCATTGAGCTTGGAGCCGTTTCGTTGGGAATGCCAGGTAGCGGAACTAGCTTCTGGCACTTCATTTCGCAGCGACAATGGCAGTATGTGGAGGCTCTTTCAATGGAGTTCAATGGGACGGAGTCTGTCCAGTCGTTCAAAGTTGTGCCAGGCATCAATCCAGCGGATGGAGCCGGAACGGGAGCGCATGGCCAGAGACTGCGTTTGTGCTCCGCCGCTGAAATAACGTACTCCCTTCAGCAGCTCGCTGCTGCTAACCCCGGTGGCAGCAAAAAAGACATCCTCACTGTCTATCAGGTCCTCCGTCTTGTAGACTCTGTCAAGATCGACTCCATCGGCCAGGGCTGCTTCTCGTTCCTTCTTGTTGCGTGGCCAGCCCTTGCATTGTATGCCGCCTCCGATGCAATGTATGGCCGCAGCGGAGAGGACTCCCTCAGGTGTGCCCCCGATGCCCATGAGAACATCGACTCCTGTTTCGGGCAGGGCGGCCTGTATACTCGCCGCTATGTCACCATCGGAGATCAACTTGACCCGGGCGCCTGCACTCCTGATCTCTGACAGCAGCTGTTCGTGGCGCGGCCTGTCCAGGACCACCACTGTAATCTCTGATACCTTTCTCTTCTTGGCTCTGGCGATATTCTTCAAGTTCTCTGCCACCGATGCGTCAATGTCTATGGAGTCCTTTGCTTCACGATCGGTGACAATCTTGTTCATATACACCAGTTGCCTTGGGCAATTCATCGTCCCTCTAGCCGAGAGCGCCACGGCAGATATGGCTCCGGGAAGACCCTTCGCAACCAGGGTAGTGCCGTCAATCGGATCAACAGCAATGTCGGCATGCAGACCCGAGCCGTCACCAATCCGCTCTCCGATGAATAACATGGGGGCCTCGTCCTTCTCACCTTCTCCAATGACCACGATTCCATCCATCCTGATGAAGCCCAAGACGTGCCGCATGGCGGCCACCGCTTCCCCGTCCACCAGGTTCTTGTCGCCCATGCCCAGGAAACGGGCTGCCGCCATGGCTGCCGCCTCGGTAACACGCACCAGATCCATGGCCAGATTACGTTCAATGGGGTGGCGAGAATGTGGGACTTTCATAAGCAACCATCCACTACACCATGATGAAGAGACATGACCAGCCGCCAGCTATTATACCACCTGAGAAGCCAGTCCGGCCACGACTGCGGTCTGCTCCCGACAACCGGTCCGGGGATAATGCGAGTCTTGCGGGGTGATCCGCCAGAGCGAGGAGTGGCGTCACATGAACAAGTCCCGGCGCCCGCACCAGTAACCATTACGAAAGTAGGATACCAATGCGGGTGGCGACATAGTATACTCGGAAGCCGGCCTATGCTGCAGAGTACGACCTCCCGATGTCAAGGGGATCGCATGCGCTCGGTGCTTGCCTTCGCGAAGCGCCGGTTGCGCAAAGCCGTGGAGCGTGACCGCCGCGCCGAGGCGCGGATCGAGGCGATCTCGCGCGTCCTCTGGCCCTGGCGGGAGCAGAGGCTGGTGGCGCTTGTGGGACTCCTGGCCCTGCTCGACTACGCCACGACCACCATGGCCCTGGAGCTGAGCGGCAAGACCTACGTCTACGAGGGGGGCCTGCTCGCGGGCTGGGCCCTGCGCGTGGGTGGCCTGGGTTGGCTCTTCCTGGTGGATATGAGCGTGGTGATGGCCCTGGCGCTCATGGCCATCACTGCCCGGCGCCTCTACCGCCGGTTTGGCTTCGCCGGGTTCGGCAGAGCGGCCTTCGTAGCCGTGCTGGTGCCCTACGCAATCGTCGCCGCGTCGGCTGTGGTCAACAACCTGATAATGACATTCGCATAGCCGGCGCCCTCGGGCCGAACCCGCAGTGTCGGGGCAGACCGCGGATTGATGTGGCGGCTCCCCCACTCGACAGCACTCCGCGTCTTCCGGCTATCCGCCCAGCAGGCCCCTGTCCGCGAGGTCTCCAACGATGTCCCCCAGGCCCAGTCTTTCGAGACAGGCCCGCGTCTGCAGCCCGGTCGCGACGTCCCATCCTCTCAGGGCGTAGTACTCGTCTTTCAACATCTCGAAACGGCCTCTGTCGAGCACGGCGCCCCTCTTGCTCACCACGGCGTCACCCTCCCCCGGAGACAGCAGCCCCGGGTTGTGGAGATCGAACTTCAGGGGCCTGGTGAAGTTGTGTTCGGACACGCGATCGTAGTCACGCCCCCGGTGTCCTTCACGGGCGAGTATGGCCCGCTGCAGATTGAACAGTCTCTCGCCCACCCGGTACAGGCCATCCTCGTCGATCTCTCTGCCGGTCACGGCGGACAGCAGCTTGCTCTCGATGGAGGGGTCGCCCACGTGGTCCGCGGTGTTGGGGGAGAACATCACCGGGAAGAGGTAGCTGCACAGTATCAGGCTGTTGTTGGCGCAGTCGCGGTCCTGGATCATCCTGGCCGCGAGGGCCTTGCCCTCATAGGTGGTGAAGTCAACCGACTCCCTGCTCCCGAACATCCTCTGGCCGATGGCGCGGTAGACGTCGCTGGAGACGAAGGCATCGGCCTGGTTGTGCACCCACATCAGCCAGAGGTTGAGAGTCCCCATCTGGTTCAACTGGCTCATCGGCTGCCTGGGCTCCATGGCGTACAGCAGCCCCGAGCTGATGTACATCCTCGGCCCCTCGATGAGACCAAAGTGGCCGCTGGGGGTAATGTAGTCGGTGAGGAGGTCGCTTGCCTCCCGTCCGAGAGCCTCCGCCGCCCTTATCGTGCCCCTCGCCAGGACGTCGCCGATACCCTCCCGAAGAGCGATCTTGCGCACCAGCGTCTCGATGAACTCGAGGCTTCCCTGTTTCGCCAGCGGGATGCCGGTGCCTTCCTCGGTCAGGATGCCGGCCTGGTGGCACTTCGAGAGCCACTGCATCATCACGTCCATCTGGTGCGTGTCCACGCCATACTCGTTGCAGACCATGCTGGCGAGGAACGGGACCTCGTTGGACTCGCCGTAGTACTTGCGCGCCCGCAGGACGTAGAACGTGGCCGAGCCGCACATGTACTTGCCGGTCTTGCCGCCGGCCGCGGTGTACTTGCCCCGGAAGCAGAACCCGCCGGTGCAGCCGTGGCAGTAGTCCCGCTTGAGCTTCAAGTCCTGGTCCGTCCCCGGAGTGATGCCCATGCCGAAGCCCTTCCTCAAGTCGCGGGCGTAGGCGGCAAGCTCGCGGCACCTCTGCGGGTCGGCCACCTCCACCCTGCCGCTGCCCTGGACCGCGATGGCCTTGAGGTTCTTGGAGCCCATCACCGCCCCGAGTCCGCTCGACCCGCTGGCGTCCCTGTCGGCGAGGACGGAGGCGAAGGTGACGAGGTTCTCCCCGGCCGGCCCGGTCGCCACGACCTTCACCGACTCGCCAAGCTCCTCCTTCAGGGTCTCTCGCGTCTCCACCGTCGTCTTCCCGCGGAGGTGAGAGCCGTCCCTGATCTCAACTTTGTCATCCTGGACCAGGACGTAGACCGGCTTCTCCGATCTGCCGTGAACGACCAGAGCATCGTAGCCCGCGGTCTTGAGATGATAGCCCCAGTCGCCGCCGAGGTTGCAGTAGTTGAAGCTGTCGGGGCTGGCGAGCGAGGACTTGCCGCAGATTACCCATCGCGAGCCGCTCACGCCGTTGACGCCCGCCATCGGCCCGACGGCGAATATGAGCCTGTTCTCGGGATCGAACGCCCCGGCCTGCGGCGGCACCTCGTCCCAGTAGATCTTCGAGGCGAGCCCCCTGCCGCCGATGAACCTCTCGGCGTAGTCCCCGGTCGGCACACGCGACGCCGTCCCCGAGGACAGGTCAAGCCTGAGAATGGTGCCCGAGTACCCGTACTCACCCATGATTGCGGTCTCCCCAATCGTCCGGCATCAAGCGCCGCCTCGCCACAGGGCGACTACCTGCCTTTGAACACGGGGTCCCTCTTCTCGAAGACGGAAGCCATACCTTCCTGGAAATCCTGGGTGCCGAAAAGGATGTTCATGATATAGACCTCGTGGTCCATGTGGGCGGCGAGGTCCGGTTCCTGCAGGCCCCGGTACATGGCCGCCTTGGTCATCGCCACCGCCAGCGGCGCGTTCCGGGCGATCTTCGTCGCCATGTCCCTGGCCGCCAGCATGATGTTCTCGTGACTGACAACCCTGTTGACGAGGCCGACTCGCTCCGCTTCCTTGGCATCTATGCGGTCGGCCGCGAGCGCCAGTTCGAGGGCCCTGTTCAGGCCGACGACGCGCGGCAGCAGGTAGGTGCCGCCGCCGTCCGGGATCAGCCCCCGCTTCACCTGGATCATGCCGAACTCGGCGCTCTCCGACGCGATCCTGATGTCGCAGGCCAGCGCGAGCACCAGAGCGCCGCCCAGCGCGATGCCGTTTATGGCGGCGATCACGGGCCTCGGCGAGCTCTGGACCTTGAGCACCAGCGTCAGCAGGCTCTTCTCATCGTAGGCCACCTGCCGTCCCCTGACCGTGCTCGCCATGGGCGGCTGGCTCTCCAGGTCCATGTCGGCAGCCCAGTTGAAGTCCAGCCCCGAGGAGAACGCCTTGCCCGCGCCGGTCAGGATGATGGCCTTGATGTCCCTGTCCCTCGCGGCCTCGTCGAACGCCATGTCCATCTCGCCCATCATCTCCATGTTGAAGGCATTGCGCTTCTCGGGGCGGTTGAGCGTGATCACAGCGATACCGTCTCCCTTCTCGATGTTGACCATCTTGTACGGCATCACCAGCCTCCTTTCACTATTAGAGGTGCCCCGGGGGCACGACGGTACGCCGGGCGCAGGACCGATGGACTGACGATAACAGATGAGACTGCAGGAGACAAGCGAGCGCGAAGCCTGTCGCCCCGGTGCCCTTTCGCGTGACAGCAGGGCGGATACCGCGGCTCTTGCTCCGGCTCCCCAACCATGGTCCGCCGAGGGTCCTGCCGCACACCGACCAGCGCACGAAGGTCCGCACGTTGGATTGTGCGGACCATTCTACTGACCGGGCAGCAGCTTCAGGGACTGACACCCAAACAAACGGAGGATTCTCTCTATGGAGTAGCGTGGTTAGTGCGCCAGGTTCCGAACAGGGCAACCTCTCCGGGCTGCCCTGCTCGGTGAGACTTCGAACATGCTTCTCCGGGGCGGGGGTCAGTCGGAGACCGCGATGAATTGCTCGCCCGTTTCCTTATCGATGGTCACGATCACGACGCGGGGAAGCTCCACCGCCTCGCCGTCACTCTCCACCTCAATGGTCGTCGAATAGGTCACCTCGTAGAACTCCCTGTCTCCACTGGTGTAGCTGTCGGTTGTTCTCACCGCATCACTCATCTCGGGGAAGCTCTCCGCGATTATCCCTTCGGCGATCTCGATCGATTTATCTTCGGATATGGCTCCACCTCCGCCGCACCCGGCGGCAGCTAGAATCAGTAAACCTGCAAGCGATATAATCACCGCGATCCTGGCTCTTTTCATCTCAAGGCCTCCCGTAGTAGACAAATTCATGCACAAGCTTCCACTGAACTGAGGTCACGGCCTCAGAAGCGTATTGGACCTTTGCCTCATAGAATGCATCGAGGGGGTTCCCCCCGAACACGGCCTGGGTCCAAAACAGCTCGTGGAATCGACCGCCATTTCTCAGCACCGAAGGGTTGTCCGTATCAGAGTAATGCTTCCCGGTGCAGCCGACAAAGGCCCTGGTTCCGTTTGTCAGAAAGGAAAGAGCAATTGAGTTCGACGGGATCTTGTCTATCACGTAGGCCCCCCAACAGGCACCGGTCAACACGATTCCTCGGGAATCCGCCTGGTGGGCCTTGAACGCCGGAGGGAAGTCAGGGCCCCCACCCCACCAGGTGGAGGTGTCTAGCTTGCTCCCATGGAGCATGAAATAGTCATAGCTCGCTGGAACATCGTTGACGGAAATGTCGGTGTACTCGGTCGGCGGACTCCACAGGACGCCCGCGCCGACAATACCGGCAACACCGGCGGCCCACGGTCTCTCG
>CAZNMB010000028.1:0-10452 GCA_964574095.1 uncultured Dehalococcoidia bacterium | reverse complement strand
GACTCGTAGTCGGGCTGGGCCCGTCGCAGCAGCAGCTCGAACGACGCCTCGGCCCCTTCGAACTGGAACCCCTGGTGCTCGAGGGTCTTGATGTGCTCCAGCACCGCCCTCGCCCGCTCCCCGCGTGGGACCTCCAGTCCCATCTCGCCGGCCTTGTACGTGATCGCGCTGATGCCGGAGTGCTCCGAGACCAGTATCTGGCCCCGGTTGCCCACCAGGCCGGGATCGATGTGCTGGTAGCTCTCCTCTTCCTTGATCACCGCCGAGATGTGCTGCCCCGCCTTGTGCGTGAAGGCGTTGGCACCCACGTAGGGCAGCCGGGGGTCCGCGCCGACGTTGGCGATCTCGCTCACGTAATGGGACACCTCTGTCAGCCGCGCGAGCTGCTCGTCGCTGACGCAGTCGATACCCAGCTTGAGCTTCAGCGCGGGGATGATAGAGCAGAGGTTGGCGTTGCCGCAGCGCTCGCCGTAGCCGTTGACCGTACCCTGGACCTGGACCGCCCCGGCCGCGACCGCCGCGAGGGTGTTCGCCACCGCCAGGTCGCCGTCGTTGTGGGCATGGATGCCGAGAGTCACGCCGACCCGCGTCGCCTGCTCCACCGCGGCCGCCACCTCAGCGGGGAGGGCCCCGCCGTTGGTGTCGCACAGCACGAGGCAGTCGGCCCCCGCTTCCGCCGCGACCTCGATGGTGCGCAGCGCATACCCCGCGTCGCTCTTGTACCCGTCGAAGAAGTGCTCCGCGTCGAAGAACACCGTTCTCCCCGCCGACTTGATGTAGCGGACTGAATCGGCGATCATGCGCAGGTTTTCGTCCGGTGTAGTCTTCAGCACGTGAGTAACCTGCAGGTCCCACGACTTGCCCACAAGCGCGAACACGCTCGCACCGGTGTCAAGGAGGTTGCGCAGGAGGGGGTCGTCAGCCGCCTTGGTGTCCTTGCGCCGGGTGCTTCCGAAGACGACGAGGGTGGAGTTGGAGAGGCCAAGTCCCTGCGCCCGGGCGAAGAACTCGGCATCCTTGGGGTTGGCGCCCGGCCAACCGCCCTCGATGAACCGGATACCCAGATCGTCGAGTCTCCTGGCGATCTTGAGCTTGTCCTCGACTGAGAACGACAGGCCGGCCTGCTGGGCCCCGTCCCGCAGCGTGGTATCGTAGAGATGGACTTGTGGAGTGGTCATACCCGTCGCGTCGCCATTCCACCGAATTCGCGATAAAGTATAACACAGGCCATTCCGACGCAGTAGCCCGCGCGCGTTCCCGCAGCCGCCTGTTCCAAGCCAAACTTGACGGGAGGACACGCGCTGTTATAATCATATACTGCTGTCCTGTTCCAGGATGAGAGTAATCGCGGGCACGGCCAAGGGATATGGTCTGAAGTCTCTGCGGGGGTCGGGCATTCGTCCAACGTCCGATCTGCTTCGCGGAGCGATCTTTTCCATGCTGGAGTCTGTAGCCACCGACTGGTCAAGGGTGCTCGACCTCTATGCCGGCACCGGCGCGCTGGGTATCGAGGCCCTGAGCCGTGGCGCAGGCTCGGCGGACTTCGTCGAGAAGAAGCCGAGGTCCTGTGCCCTCATCAAGGAGAACCTGAGACGCACGGGATTGGCCGACCACGGCACAGTGTACTGCATGAGCGTCGCCAAGGCACCCTCCGTCCTCAAGGGAGAATACGGCATTCTGCTTATGGACCCGCCCTATGCGGACACCTCCGTCGGGGCCACCGCGGAGATGGTTGCCTCCTCTCACCTGATAGGAAGAGACTCGACCCTGGTCATCGAGCACTCGCGGCGCGTCCCGCTGGAAGAGCGATACGGTGCTTTCCGCCAGATCAGGAACCTCCACCACGGCGACAGCTACGTCTCCGTGTACCAATACTCGGAGGGTGACGCGTGACCCGGGCAATCTATCCCGGCAGCTTCGATCCGGTGACGAACGGGCATCTCGACATCGCCGACCGCGCCGCTGCTCTGTTCGACGAGCTGATCATCAGCGTCTACGACGTCCCCCAGAAGCACCTGATGTTCAGCACCAGGGAGAGAGTCGATCTGATGAAAGAGGCGATATCCCACCTCTCCAACGTGCGGGTGACGGCATACAGCGGGCTCACGGTGGAGTACGCCCGCGAGGTGGACGCCCAGGTGATCGTGCGCGGCCTGCGCATGACCTCGGACTTCGAGCGCGAGTTCGAGATGGCGCTGATGAACAAGAAGCTGGCCGCGGACATAGAGCTGGTGTGCTTCATGACCAACCTCGAGTACCAGTTCATCAGTTCAAGTCTGCTCAAGGAGGCCTGTCAGTTGGGCGGAGACATCACGTCGCTGGTTCCCAGGCACGTTGCCGACGCCCTCGCTACGAAGTTCGGCTTGACGGCTAAGCGGTCGGGCCTGTAATAGACCAGATAAGCAGCGCGGTCAACGCTGCGAGGAGGAAGAGAGAATGGCCTTTAAGATCACGGATGAGTGCATAAGCTGTGGAGCATGCGAGCCTGACTGCCCCAACCAGGCGATAAGTGAGGGCGACACTCAGTACGTGATCGACCCCAACCGCTGCACCGAGTGCGTCGGCTCGCACGAGTCTTCTCGCTGCGTCGATCTCTGCCCGGTCGATGCCTGCGTCCCCGACACCCAGGAGTCGAAAGAGGCTCTGCTCGAGAGGTGGAAGAAGCTGCACCCCGGCGAGGAGCCGGCCGCCGGCACGTTTTAGCTGCGGGCAGCGTTCAGCGTCATATCGGCTTTCGTCATAATAGCAACGGACAATCACCTCGGCCCGGCGCCGCAGTCCGGCCGGTCGCGGGTACGGCCCGGTCCGGGGGCACGGTACGAAGTCGCAGCCAGGCTCGTCCGGCGCGGATATGCGCCCCGGGTGACAGCATGGCTCCCGACCGGGAACGGCCCCGCCATCACCCTACCACCCCGGATGGTTGCTCCCTCGCCTTCGTCCGGCGGCGGCGGTTGACGGGCATACGCGGGCGGTATCCTGCCGGTTTCCGCGTCGCCTCCGACGCCCTTCCGGCAGAATGTCGCCCACCCCTCTTTCTGCTATAATACCCGTGCCTGCGACCAGTCCCATGGCGGCTGCGGCGACGGCCCGTCCGCCGCTCAGAGTCAACTCCCCAGAGGCAGTGGAACCATGCCGGACCAGAAGCAATCGCTCGTACTCTTCGACGGGCATGCCCTCGTGCACAGGGCCTTTCATGCCCTTCCGTCACTCTCGGTGCCCCGGACCGGCGAGCCCACGGGAGCCGTCTACGGCTTCGCCAGCATGCTGCTCAAGGTGGTCGCCGACCTGAAGCCGACGTACTGGGCGGTCGCCTTCGACACGCCGGTCCCGACATTCAGGCACGACGAGTTCGAGGAGTACAAGGCCCACCGCCCCCCGGCCCCCCAGGAACTGAAGTCCCAGTTCGGCAGGGTGCACGAGCTGGTCGAGGCTTTCAACATCCCCTACTTCGAAGTAGACGGCTACGAGGCCGACGACGTCATCGGCACCATATCCCGTCAGGCGAGCGATCGGGGCATCGACACCGTGATCGTCACCGGTGACACGGACGCGTTCCAGCTTGCCTCGCCCCACGTGAGTGTGCTTACCCCGCGTCCCGGCAAGCCGTTCAGCGACACAGTCGTCTATGACGAGGAGGCGGTAAGGCAGCGCTACGGGCTCTCTCCCCGGCAGCTCGTTGACCTCAAAGGGCTGAAAGGCGACCCGTCGGACAACGTTCCCGGCGTCCCCGGCATCGGCGAGAAGACGGCCTCGAAGCTGGTCCAGCAGTTCGGCAGCATCGAGGGAATATACGACCACATCGATCAGGTGGAGCCGGAGAGGGTGCGGAAGCTGCTCAAGGACGCGGAGCCCAAGGCAAGACAGGGCAAGAGGCTGGTCACCATAGTCACGGACGTGCCGGTCGAGTTCGACCCTGATCGCTGCCGCGTAAGCGCCTTCCAGAGAGACCGGGTCGCCGAGCTCTTCCGCGAGCTCGAGTTCGCGAGCCTGCTCCCGAAGCTCCCCGGGAGCGTCGCTCAAGGGGCGGAGGCACCGGCTGAAGCACGGGCCGCGGAGAGGACGGAGTACGGGATTGTCGACACCGCCGACGCCCTCGAACGCGTGGTCGGGACGCTCTCGGATGCCGGCCCATTCGCCTTCGATACCGAGACGACGGGGCTCAACCCCAGGCAAGCGGCCCTGGTCGGCATCTCCCTGTCCGCCAGGCCCGGCCAGGCCTGGTACATCCCGGTCGGACACTCGACGGGAGAGCAGTTGTCCCTGTCGCAGGTAGTCTCAGCCCTCAAGCCGCTCCTGGAGAGCCCCGATGTCGCCAAGATCGCCCACAACGGCAAGTTCGACATGGCCGTTCTCCTCAAATACGGGGTCACGGTACAGAACGTCGCCTTCGACACCATGATCGCCGGCTACCTGCTCGGGGAGAAGGCGCTCGGCCTTAAGCCCCTCGCCTTCTCCAAGCTGGGCGTGGAGATGTCGCCGATCGAGACTCTCATCGGCACCGGCGCGAAGCAGATCTCCATGGCCTGGGTGGGCATCCCCAAGGCGGCGGACTACGCCTGCGCGGACGCCGACAACACCAACCGGCTGAGCCGGACGCTGGACGCCGAGCTCAAGGAGCAGGAGCTGTGGGATCTCTTCACCGGCGTGGAGATGCCGCTGCTGCCGGTGCTGCTGCGGATGGAGACCAACGGGGTCGCCCTGGACACGGCGCGGCTGCGGGAGATGTCCTGGGGCATGGGGGAGAAGCTGGCCAACCTCGAGCGCGCGATCTATGAAGCGGTCGGGCACCGCTTCAACATCAACTCGACGCAGCAGCTCGCGGCGGTGCTCTACGACGATCTCCACCTGCCGCATTCGAAGAGGACCAAGACCGGCTACTCCACGGGGGCGTCCGTGCTCGAAGCCCTGAGGGGAGCCCACCCGGTCATCGAGCTCCTGCTCGAGTACCGCCAGTTGTCCAAGCTCAAGTCCACCTATGCGGACTCCCTTCCCGGCCTGGTTGACCCCGATACGGGCCGGGTGCATACCAGCTTCAACCAGACCGGTACCGTCACCGGCCGCCTTTCCTCCAGCGACCCCAATCTCCAAAATATCCCGATCCGCACCGAGGAAGGCCGACAGGTGAGAAGGGCGTTCATCGCCGAGAAGGACTCCTCCCTGCTGCTGTCCGCCGACTACTCCCAGATCGACCTCCGGGCCCTGGCGCATCTGTCGCAGGACCCGGGCCTCCTCGCCGCGTTCGCCGGCGACGAGGACATACACGCCACCACGGCGTCGAAGGTCTTCGGCGTGCCCGTGTCCGAGGTGACGCCCGACAGGAGACGGCTGGCCAAGACCGTGAACTTCGGGGTGATCTACGGGATGAGCGAGTACGGGCTGGAGCAGGCCACCGAGCTGTCGCGGCAGGAGGCCGGGGAGTTCATCCGGGCCTACTTCGACAAGTACAAGGGGGTCAAGGCCTACCTCGACTCCACCAAGCGCGAGGCGGCCGAGCAGGGCTACGTGCAGACGATACTGGGACGGCGGCGCTATATCCCCGAGATCAACTCCTCCAACGGGCAGGTGCGCATGGCCGCCGAGCGCATGGCGATCAACATGCCGGTCCAGGGCACCTCCGCCGACATCATCAAGGTGGCCATGATCGAGCTCCAGCGCGAGATGGACAGGGCCGGCCTGGAGGCGAAGATGATCCTCCAGGTGCACGACGAGCTGCTCTTCGAGCTGCCCCGTGACGAGGCAGGCAAGCTCACGCAGCTCCTGCAGAGGATAATGCCCAACGCGCTGAAGCTCTCCGTCCCGCTCAAGATCGACGTCAAGACCGGCCGCAACTGGGGCGACATGGAGTACACGGCTAAGGCCTCCGGCGCCTAGAGAGAGGGAACTTGCCCGAGCTGCCGGAAGTCGAGACCATAGTGAACGACCTCCGTCCCATGGTCCGGGGCCGCACCTTCACCAGCGTCTCCCTGTCCTGGCCGCGGATGGTGCTGCAGCCGTCGGCCGAGGAGTTCCTCCGCCGCCTGCCCGGCCGCGCCATCACCGGGATCGGGAGGCGGGGCAAGTACCTCATCTTCCGCCTCGACAGCGGCGAGGCCCTGGTGCTGCACCTGCGAATGACGGGCGCTCTCCTGCTGAGACCGGGGGGAAGCGCCTCTCCGGACGCCGTTCCCTACGTCACCGCGAGGTTCGGCCTCGACGACGGCGCGGTGCTCCTTTTCTGCGACCGGCGCAAGCTGGGCACCGCGGCTCTCCTGACGGACGAACGCGAGCTGGACCGCAAGCTCGGCCCCGAGCCGCTGGACCCGCGATTCACGCCGTCGGTCCTGGCCGAGAGGCTGGGCCGGCGCAAGGCACCGATCAAGGCGATGCTCTGCGATCAGAAGTTCGTGGCCGGTATCGGGAACATGTATGCGGACGAGGCGCTGTTCTTCGCCGGCATCCATCCCCTGAGGCCGGCGAACAGCCTCTCCGGCGACGAGACCGGGAGGCTGCACCGGGCGATACGCGAGGTGCTCAAGACCGGGATCGCCAACGCCGGCGCTACCTTCAGCGACTACCGCCGGCCCGGCGGCGAGAAGGGGAGGCAGCAGGAGGCCTTCAAGGTAGCACATAGGGGCGGACAGACGTGCTACGCCTGTTCCACCCCTATCGAGCGTATTCCGGTGCGCAACCGGGGCACCTACTTCTGCCCCAGGTGTCAGGAATCCCCTACTTGTTCTTGAAGACGGGCTTGCGTTTCTCTCTGAAGGCGGCTCCGGCTTCCGCGCTGTCCTCCATGCCCCTCAGGTTCTGCTCCAGCGCCTGTCCGAATACCCTGGCCAGCTTGGGCTCCATGAAAGCCCCGCGCTTGATTATCTCCTTGAAGTTCCACACCGCGCGCGGCGCCAGGTACAGCATGCGGTCCGCCCACTCCATAGCCTCTTCCATGAGCTTGTCCGCGGGCACGACCCGGTTGTAGAAGCCCATCTCGTAGGCGCGCTGGGCCGATACCCTCTTGTCTCCCCACAGGACAAGCTCCATGCAGTGGCCGATATTCATGTGAAGGGTGAGGTCGCGCACCCAGCTCGCCGGCATGTTCCTCATCGCCTCGGCGATGCCGAACTCGGCGTGCTCGGCGGCGATGCGTATGTCGCAGTCGTGCGCGATCAGAGCGCCCCCTGCTATGCAGTGGCCGTTGATGGCGGCTATCGTCGGCTTCCAGACGTCCTCGGGGCCGAAGGCCGGTATCCGGAAGGCCCCCGGCCGCTGCACCTTCGGAGGCGTCAGCAGGTCGGCTCCCGCGCAGAACGACTTCTCGCCGGCCCCCGTGATGATAGCGACGCGGGAGTTGTCGTCGGCCTGGTAATCCTTCCAGGTATCCTCAAGCTCGTACATCATGTCGAGGGTGAGTGCGTTCCGCTTGTCGGGACGGTTGAGGGTAATGACCCAGATCTTGCCGTCTTCCTTCTTCTCGACGATCAGGTCCTGCTGGTCTTCGGTCGTCATGCTCGATTCCTTCCTTCAAGGTGGATTCGGGCTCATCGCGAAGCCCGCCGATTAGTGCCGCAGCACCAAGCGATTATTATACGCAGCCGCCGCTGGAGGCGTCAAATCGACCCCATAGGGTTGCCTTGAGGCGCGCGCCGGCCGTTGACGCGCGTGCCGCCGGTGCTAGAATAGGCACCGGACTCATGTCGTACCGGATCGACTACTCGGCACTGGACCAGCCGGACATTCTCAGCCTCATCTTCTACCCCCGGAGATACCGGACTGCGCCATCACCCGGGGCCACCGACCATCAGGTGCCGGTGGAGGAAGGGGTTTCCATCTCGTGCCGGTTCCACCCCGCCGGCGAAAGCGCGCCCAACATCCTCTTCTTCCACGGCAACGGAGAGGTGGTCTACGACTACGACGACATCGCGCCCCTCTACAACCGGGAGGGCATGGGCCTCTTCGTCGCCGACTACCGGGGCTACGGACAGAGCGGGGGCACGCCGTCGTTCTCGAACACAGTCGCCGACTCCCACCTCATACTCGACTACCTTCGCCGGATGCTGCAGGACGGGGGCTACGCCGGCCCGCTGTTCGTCATGGGCAGATCGCTGGGAAGCCTCTCCGCCGTGGAGCTGGCCGCCAACAGCCCTCATGGCCTCAGCGGCCTGATCATCGAGAGCGGCTTTGCCAGCGCCGGACGTCTCCTCAGCTATCTCCTGCCCGTCTTCCGGTCGGTCCGGCTGGAGGAGTTCGAGAGGGCGAACCTCGAGAAGATCGCCTCGATCACGATGCCCGTCCTGATACTCCACGGGCAGTACGACGAGGTAATCCCCCACGAGCAGGCCGAGGTCTTCTTCGAGAACGTCGGCTCCAGGGATAAGAAGCTCCTCACCATCCCCGGGGCCGGGCACAACGACATCATGCTCCTGGGCATGCGGCAGTACTTCCAAGCCATACGGGACTTCGTCTTCAACCGGCACGGCTAGATCGAGGCCCGTCTCCGTCCGCCAGCGCACTCCGGTTGCCGGTGATCCGAATTGCCCGCGAGCGTGAGCCGATGTTATAATCTTGAGCGACGAAAGGAGGGCCAATGGCTGGGATCACATCGTACGGGGCCTATGTCCCGCTCCAACGGATAAGTCGCAAGGTCATTGCCGCCGCCACGGGATGGTCAACTTCGGCGACCTCGGTGCCCGGCGAGAAGGCCGTGGCCAACTACGACGAGGACAGCCTCACCATGGCTGTCGCCGCCGCCCGCGATTGCCTCGATACCCTCGACAGGGGCAGCGTGGACGGCCTGTACTTCGCCTCCACCACGCCACCCTACCGGGAGAGAGAGAACGCGGGGATCATCGCCACGGCGCTCGACCTGCGTCCCGACATCCGAACGGCCGACTTCAGCGACTCCGTCAAGGCCGGGACCGGCGCGCTGATGGCCGCCTTCGACGCGGTGAAGGCGGGATCGGACAGAGGCGCGATCGTGTGCGCCTCCGACTGCCGCCTGGGCAGGGCCGGCAGCCCCCAGGAGGTGATGTTCGGCGAGGGCGCCGCGGCGCTGCTCCTGGGGAACGACGACGTCATCGCCAGCCTGGAAGGCTCCTACTCCCTCTCCTACGACTTCATGGACCAGTGGCGGGCGGATGGGGACAAGTACAACCGGATGTGGGAAGACAGGTGGGTCCGAGACGAAGGGTACACCAAGTTCATCCCCCAGGCCATCTCCGGCCTGCTGCAGAAGTACGGCCTGGAGATCAAGGACTTCGCGAAGGTCGTCTTTCCCTGCAACTACCTCAGAGAGCACGGCGCCATCGCCAAGAAGCTCGGGCTCGATCCCGCTCAGGTCCAGCAGGAGATGCTCACGACGGTGGGCGACACCGGCACTGCGCATTCGCTGATGATGCTTGTCGCCGCGCTCGAGGACGCGAAGCCGGGTGACAGGATCCTTCTGGCAAGCTACGGCAACGGGAGCGACGCCCTCTTCTTCCAGGTTACCGACCGCATCGGCCAGGCGCGCGGCAGGAGGGGGATCAAGGCCCACCTGGAGTCAAGGAAAGACCTCACCAACTATGAGAGGTACTCCTCCTTCCGGGAGGTGATCCCGATGGAGATGGGATTCCGCGGCGAGGTCGGCCCCACGCTCGTCTCGATGCTGTGGCGGGATCGCAAGACGATATTCGGCCTCATCGGCGCCCGGTGCAAGAAGTGCGGCACGCCCCAGTACCCCTACCAGCGCGTGTGTGTCAAGCCCGACTGCGGCGCGACAGACCAGATGGAGGAGTACAGCTTCTCCGAGAGGAAAGGAAAGCTCTTCAGCTACACCGGAGACAGCCTGGCCTTCAGCGCAAGCCCCCCCGAGCTCTACGGCATCGTGGACTTCGATGGCGGGGGGAGGTTCAACTTCAATCTCACGGACTGCGAGCTGGAATCTCTGAGTGTAGACATGCCTGTGGAGATGACATTCCGCCGGAAGTACGTCGATGGCCCGAGAGGCATCCACGGCTACTTCTGGAAGGCCATGCCCGCGAGAGCGTGACGCGCGAGCACAGACATAGACAGATAAGGAGGCAAAGGTGGGCGACGGCATAAAGGACAAAGTGGCAATCATCGGAATGGGTTGCACTCGATTCGGGGAACTCTGGGGCAAGGGTCCCGAGGACCTGATGATCGATGCTTTTCAGGAAGTGATCGAGGACGCGGGGCTCGAGAAGAAGGACATCCAGGCGGCGTGGCAAGGCGGCCCCGAGTTCACGTCCGTCAATGTGGGGGACAGCGCGCTGCCGCTGGCCCAGGCCCTCAAGCTCCCATTCATCCCCGTGACCAAGGTCGAGAACATGTGCGCCAGCGGCTCCGAGGCGTTCCGCGGGGCCTGCTACGCCGTGGCGTCCGGCGCGTGCGACATCGCCCTGGCCCAGGGAGTGGAGAAGCTGAAGGACACGGGGTACGGCGGGCTTCCCGAGTTCACGCACTGGGCGGTCATCGGCA
>CAZNMB010000027.1:0-10495 GCA_964574095.1 uncultured Dehalococcoidia bacterium | reverse complement strand
CTTTCAGCCTCTTGCAAAGCTCCTCGGCCTTTTTTTGAGCCTGTGATTCTGGGTCAAAAAATATTGATACTTTTTCAAATTCAGCAAGTATATTGACTTGGGCATCCGTCCATCCCGTTCCAAATGTAGCCGCGGCGTAATCTCCTAACTTCCATTTATCGATCACACCTTCGCAGATTATGGCGTGATTCCCTGGTATATCATCCAAACCGTAGAGAATATTTTTGTGATGCACAATTTCTAGATCTTCGGGATAAGTCATATATCTTTTATCCGCTTTCCCCGACCAGTCCCTGCCCTGGTATGAAACTATCCTGTGTTTATAATATATGGGTATGATTATTCTGAACGCGAATATATTTTTATTTTTAATCATCCCTATAGGGCCTGTCCCTAGTATCTTATATTTTTTGATAAGGTAATCCGGATCAAATCCTCTATTTTTTAAATAATCTCTATGTTCGGTTTTTAATGGACCCGTCCCTATAGGGGGTTCTATATTGTCGGCGCGTATCTTGTCTTTATTCATTTTGAAATAAATCTGATCCGCGATGCCGGGGTTGAGTTTGTACTGGCGGGAGATGGAATTCCAGTTTAAGCTGGTTAAAGCATAGACAAGATCGTTGATTGAGTGATTTCCGCATTTATGGCAGGAGTAATGACCGGTTTTATAATTTAACCCTCCGTGCTTTTTATTGTCATTGCAAAATACACAATTTAATTCAAGATAATCTCTTGAATTTGGTCCGGAGAAATCTATGTTATATTCTTCTAAAAATTGTTGATAATTATAAATTGAATACATTTATTCTTCTTCCGGAAAGGTTATGTCAAAATTTTTAGGTAAATCAATATCTCCTTTATGGAAATCGCTTATATCTATTTCCCGCATCGCCTTTGGAGGTTCCGTGAATTCCGGACCCTGAATATGCACCTCCACTTGTATATGAGAAAATAACATTTTTATTGGATGCGATAATAAATCAAGCCATCTTTCCCAGTTTTCGTCGTGATCATTGAAATTATGCGGAAGCGGATTATAACTGCTGATAAAGTAATTGTTAAGAAATCCTTTATCTCTGAAATCCAGAACGTGCGCTAATTCATGCGCAAGTATCTGTGCCGTAAATAATATATTTCTCGTTGACGTGATTTCTATAGTTTGATGATAATAATCGAATTTGCCGAAGCACCCTTCTTTTTCAAGATATGAAGATAGATGAATTTGTATCTGATAGGGATGACATTCCATTATCTGATTATATATATCCAGAACCAAATCAATGGGATTATTATTTATCTTAGCTTTATAATTTTGTTGAGGCAATTCTGCTGTTGTCGGGTATTTAAAATTCATTTTAATATTGCTCCTTTTCTTATTACGGGATTAACTTATTTTCTCCTGTTATAATTTTAAATTCCTTTTTAATTATTTCTAATAATAATCCGCATTTCCTGAAAATTATATCTTCATATTCTCGGCCTTTTCCCTCTTTCCAGCTTTTTTCACCAATGGTTACTTCATAAGGAAATGAGCGTTTTTCTTTTATTGATGCTCGGAATTTTCTTGTTTTAGTTATAAAGACTTTTATAGAAACATGTAATTCTCTTTCTTTTTTCATTTTAATATTGCTCCTTTTCTTATTACGGGATTAACTGGTTCATAAGATATTTTACCGCTTCCGCCGCAGAATGTACAAGTTACTTTTTTTGTTATATATTCATCGCGTTCATGTCTAAAAAGATCATGCATAAATTGTTCATAATGTGATACTTTATGATTGCATTTCATTGAATAAATTCCCGTGCCTTTACAGGCTAAACAGTCAACTATTCTTCCGCTTTTAAGAGTAAATTTTCCGTTATTGCATTTATTGCATTTAACTTTAATTATCCCGGTATCTTTACATTTGATACAACTATATCCCTTTATTCTTACTTCTTGCAATACCGATCCCTTGCCTTCACAGTGTTTACATTGTTTGGTGAATTCAAATAATAATTTCTCTTTTATTACATTTTGAACAATAATGATATCTTCTCCGGCATAAGGTTTAAGTTGATTATAAGCATCTATTATGGATTTTGTTTTTTCTTCCGCATCTTTATCTTTACACCGATCCGGGTGATATTTGAAAATAGAATCTTTGAAAGCTTTTGTAAGCTCTGTTTTAGAAAAGGGATAACTATCAATATTTAATAATTGCAGATGCTGAGTTAATTCATCTTTTTTCATTTAAACCTCTTTTAAATAAAGATTTGCCCACAATTGGGCTCTCTGCTGTTCGTATTCTATCCCCAACGTGTTCTCCTCCCGTTCGTATTTTGACCATAACAAGCCTCTTTGTCGTTCGTATTTTAACCATTGGCCGTATTCTGCTTTTGCCGATAACAGGTCTCTTTGTCGTTCGTATTTTGACCATAATAGGTCTATCTGTCGGTCGTATTTCTTCAATAGTAGATTTTTTTGCCGGTCGTATTTCCTCCATAGTTTAGCTGATAACATATATTTAGCCGCCCAATCCCAGTCAAATTTACAAGCGTATTTGACACACTTTTTAACAGTTACCGTTGTTGAGTCCCCAAATAATTTTTTAAATACTTTCACTTGATTTTCACAAGCCTTTAATTTAATTAATTGTTTAACTGTTATCTTTTTCATTTACTCCTCCTGTATCTATTCATTAAAATTGTAAGCATACTTTGTTGTTCCGGCAATTCTCCGTCCATGATCGCGGTTATTACCCGCCTTTTGCTGTCTATAATTTCGCTTATTTCTTCTTCTACTGTATTTAATCCCAAAAGATAATAAATATTAACGCAATTTGCCTTTTGTCCGATTCTTAATGATCGATCTTCTGCTTGGTCGCAAAACGCAGGGACCCAGGGCAGCTCCAAAAAAGCTACATTGCACGCTGCGGTAAGCGTAATTCCAACGCCCGCTGCTTGAATATTTCCTATGAATAATTTAATTCTCGCGTCGCTTTGAAACGCATCAACCGCTTTTTGTTTTTGATTCGGACTGTCTCTGCCGTCAAGTTTAACGGCTATTTCCGAATATTTTTCCATAAGCGTATCAGTAGTTTTGTGGTGGATACAGAATATAATCAATTTTTCATCCGATTCTAGAAAATTATCTATCCAGGATATGATTTGTTTCATTTTCCCCGCGATAGTTAATTGTTTTAGTTTGTTAAATCTGATTAAGGCTTCCGCCATAACAGCCTTTTGTGCTGTTTCCTCGCCTTCTGTTCTGCTTAAATAATTGATTATATCCGCTTCGGCGGCATCGTATTCCTTGCGGTTATCTATTTCGAGAGGGATGACAGTTCTTTGTTTAGGCGGTAATTCTTTCAATACATCTTCTTTTTTTCTGCGTATCATAAAAGAATTTCGCAGTATAGCATTTAATTTTTCTATATTGCTGGCGCCTTTAAATTCTAGACCGTATGCTCCTTGTTCACCTGAACAAAATTCCATGCCAAAATGATAATAGTTTGGAAACAGTTTACTATCAAGCATGTTCAAAGTCGTAAAAAATTCAATCGGCCTGTTCGTAATAGGAGTTCCGGTCATACAAATAATTTTTTCCATTCTTCTGGACAATTTCTTCACTGCTTTACTTCTTTGAGCCTTGGAAGATTTAATGGCATGACTCTCATCAAGAATCATTATTCTAAAATCTATTTCCATAAGCAGTTCAAGATAATCTTTTAAAATATCATAGTTGATGATGGTAATATCGTAATCGTCATCGAATACGAATTGCCGCCCCTGCACCACCCTTGTCGTGGCTTTTGGAAGCCATTTTTTTAATTCTCTCTGCCAGTTTATTTTTAATGTTGCCGGACATATTATTATAGCTGGCCGCAGTTCCGGATGTAATTTCAAATAAGTAATGACTTGAATTGTTTTTCCTAGGCCCATATCGTCCGCCAGCAAGGCCCTGCCGTTGAATTTCTCAAGAAGTTTTATGCCGTCTTCCTGGAATGGATATAATCGTAATCCTTTATCCACGGGGATCACAATGTCTTTTGTATCGATTTCGTTGATTGCTTGTCCCTTAATCTCAAACCCTAGTTCTTTTAGTTTGTCGTAGCTAAATTTATTCGCGGGCAATTCCCATTGTTTATTATCTTTATTCCAAACCCTGCCGGGAAGTTTGCGAATTTCTTCAAGAATCTTATTAAATTCTTCCGTTGTCGGCGTACTGAAGTTTAAATAAATAGTATCTATTTTTATTTCCGCTCTTTTAAACTCTGTTCTTGCTGTCGGAATATATATGGCTTCCGTCGGATCGGGGAGAGGTAGTTCTTCATATCGTATCCCAAAGTTTAATAATTGACCGCTGTATTTATTCAACATTTTATGAATAGCGGTTGCCATATTATACGTCCAGAAAGATTTTGCTAATAATTGCTTGGCAAAATTTGAATCATAGCTGTTATATCCTTGACCGTCTTTTTCGACGGCGTTGTCGCAAACTCTTGCTAAAGCTGCGGCAGCTTCTTTTAGTTCTTTGTAGTTTTCCATGATAAACCCTTTATATATTATATATCGGATAAAATATGAATTTTCCATAAAGAAAAACCCGCATTAAAGTGCGGGTTTGTGGGATTGTTTAGAGAGATATAAATCGAATCTTAATTCTTTTCTGCCGTCATTTATTGATATAAGATTTAAAGCGTCGGAATGTTTTGTTGCATATTTATTGCTATAAGGGACGATTCCGATATTAATTATCATTTCGTCACTCACTCTTACGTCTTCAAATATCTTTTTCATGTCTTTTACCGTCATTATATTTTACCTCTTTATAATTATAGATTTAAGTCTTAAAAGACTCATAAAGTACCCGGATATGCCGGGTAAAGTATCAGGCTTTTAAACAAAATAATGTCCATTTTCATATTTTTCTGTTTCAATACAGGTTACATTTACATTTTTATAACCATTATTTAATAATACTGTTTTTTGTTTCAGTGCTTCCCCGTCTGTGTTCCATATAGAGTGTTTAGACGGGTAATTATCAGTTGAAATTGTTACTAAATACATTTTCTTTTGACTCCTTTTTATTTTACTGCTTTGCGGGGTAGGGGACTCGAACCCCTACGACTAATCCCGACCCATGCCCGCTTGAGTTTGCTATAAAAAATATAGACTTATGTCTAATTCTTCATCATTGTACATTTTTTCCCAAATATCTTTCAGTAAAGCTTTTGACATTCTTTTAACAGGTTCATTATAATTGCTATAAGGTGCTATCCATTCGATTATTCTCCAGTGATTTCCTACATTAAAAAAAATAACTCTATTATAATATTTATTCGACCCATTAAAATATTTTTCAATTACTTCTGCATGTGTCATGTTTAAAATGTGACTTCTTATTTTTTTACTATAATAACTTGCTGTTTTATTCATATTCCCTCTTTTTTGTCCGGTATTTTACACCCGCCGGACTCGGTACGGTTTTATTACGCCACTTGTAAATTTTCTTTGATTTCCCGGAATGCAGACATTATCCTGTTATTATCCCATCCCTTTTTCATGAAATAATAGAAAGTGGCCCTTTGTTTCGTATTCCCGTTTTTTAAATACATCGCTGAATCTTTTTTCTCCATGATTTTGTCATAGTTGAAGGTTATTTCGTCCAGCATCAGCTTTGCGTCTCTGCTCATGTGTTGCATGGTAATATTCAACAGCAGATCGTCTTCTGATTTATGCCAGCCTTTTACTTCCCTGCCACAGAATACAATGCCGTCGTGAATGGAGATATTTTCCGGGTACGGAATGGAATTGTATTCTTCCATTTCCTTTAATTCATCTATCCTGCCGTAAAATTTCCCGTTCTTCCGCTTGCCGCCGTTAAGACTGCCCCTGCGGCAATAGTTGTAAAGTTTCCATCCCAGAGATTTTGAATAAAAGGTGTGAAATTTAATTTTCCGTTGCGGATTATATTTGTCCGCGCACAACATAAAAGTATCGTGTGCGATTTCCATGAGTTCGTCCCTATCAATTCCCGTGTTTTTCATGACATTGCCGATGAGAGTGTTGATAGTACGCTCTACTTCCTGCGTATAAAGTTCTTCATACATAAATTTTGACTCCCTTTATAATTTTAAAATATAAGGTTAAAAACCTTATGAATGCGTCCGAGATTAATCTCTCGGACGCTGACATAAAAAGTTTTTATGCGGCATTTAATACTTGCCATTCCGATTTAGGTAATTCTATGATCTGACCGCCGAGTTTTTCCATTGAGTATGATTTATCCGGATTTTCTATTTCTTGGGCCAGCCTTGTGATACCATTAATAAGGCCCCAGCGGTTTGAATTTCCTTCATAAACCATGTTTTGAATAATTGAACTGCCGTCTTTTTCAGATAGACCGAATCTTTTCGTAACATTTTCCACGGTTTGAGTTATGTTTTGGATCTTATCTTCTGCGGCTTCCCTGATTTTATTCACTTCTTTTTCAAAATTAACCATGGTCAGCACATTTTTTAAAACATCTCTCAACCGTAATTGATAGCCTTCAAGTTCTTTTTGAAGCGTGTCCGATTGCCAGATATGATAATTTTCATCGTCTTCAATGCGTTTGCCGATATGATACTTTTTGAACAGGGAATTACTGATTAAGCCGTTGCTACAGGAAAGCCGGTAAATCCAGCCTTCGACATTTAAAGAACCTGCGCCTACTTCAGAATTTGTGATTGTTAAACCGTATTGAACGGTATCGCCGACTTTTATTTCCGTTTGTAAATTTTTTAAAATCAATTGCATATACATTTTTGTTTCGGAAATATTTAATGCCTTTACCTGCAAATCCGAACTGATGGGTTGAAGTACGGGAAAAATAGAATTATTGATAATATCATAATTATCAAGCGGCTTGAAACGATCCGACAAAACTGCTCTGACTTTATTATCAATTGTCCGGACGAGATTGCGCTCATCCCTGTTTTGCAACCAGCCATTGACATTCAATGAGCGTAATCCCGGAATATCAGACATCTTTTCATAATATTTCCGGGGAATGCCGAGTTTATCCGCTATCTGGCCGTGTGCGAATTCATTGATTCCGTATCTTTCAGCACTGCCGTCAATCTCTAGAAAATTATCATCCTTCATAAACGATGATTTTGACGGCACTAGAAAATCATTTTTGGACTTTTCGATCCTTTCGATTTCCTGAGCGAATGTTACAAGTGATTGAAATTTACTTTTCATAAATTTTACCCCTTTATAATTATAATTTGTAAACGCTAAAGCGTTTACGCAGAGGGATAAGAATATCCCTAAGCGTAATTGTTTTAATCTTCTTTTATGTCGATATCGTTGTCGATATAATACTTATCGATCTCGTCTTGTCTTGAATCGGGCTGTTCATCTCTATTTGCTCCGCATTTAAAACAATGTCTGATATTTTTGCGGTGAATATAATTCTTTTTGCACTCGCAATCCCAGAAATCTGGATTAGTTATTATTTGATTCATGTTTCCTTTTACCAATTCCGTGATTTCATCTAACATAGTTTTACCCCTTTATAATTTTAAAATATAAGCGATTAAACGCTTGCGCCTTACTCCGTTTTTACGGAGTTTAGCGTAAAAGATTAATTTTTAACGCTGACGGAATCTTCTTCCGATTGAATCGATCCAGCAAATTGGTCTTTTTGTGTCTGAATTTACAATCATCACATCGCAAACCTGCGATTTGATGATTTTTAACAGCGTATTTTCTTTTATTTTTTGACCTGATTTTAAACCGGTGTTGCAATCATTATCCGGAATCCAGAAATGAACTTCAAATAACATTTTTATACCTCCCCTGCTTCTTCTTCGATTTCTTCTTCATATTCCCTGAATTTATTTTTATCCTTGAATACTATTTCATAGGATAATTCCGGGCCATCTTCCATATTCCTGGCGTCATAATCCGCGACGATGCAATTAATTTGACGGTCGCTGTCCGTCGCTACATAAGACACAAAACCACCTTTAACGCCTATGACGATATTGATTTCAGGTTTTTCCTCGGTTTCATTTAATGCTTTTGTATTTTTTAATAAATCTTTAATGAATGAATCTCTGGAAGGCGTTTCTTCTTGCTTTTCTAAAAAACTTTCAAGGCCCTTTAGAAGATCCGTTTTTGACATAGTTATCCTGTCGCCATTGTAATTATTTACAAAGTCCAGAATATCATTTTTGTTTAACATATAATTTTACCCCTTTATAATTTTAAATTTAAACCTTTAAAGGTTTATAAAATCCCTAGCCGGCACTAGGGAAATTATAATGCTTTAAACTGGATCAAGCATGACAACCGCTGTTCCGACCCTGTTTCCGTTGCTGTCGTTGAAGCGTTCAAATAACGATTTTATGTCGTCATTTTCTTCGATCTTATCACAGTATTTCCGCAAAATTTCTGCGACTTCCTGCCCCGGTATGTCGCAGAATGCGGCATTATCGATATTGATCTTAATAACTAGTTCCATATAAGTTACCCCTTTATAATTTTTTATTAAGTGTTAAAAACACTTTAAAGGCCCCGCAATGACTGCGGGATAATTAAAAGGTTTTTAATGTTAGCTGATATATTTTTTTATGTTTTTGATCAAGGCATCATAGAATTTGTCATATTCAAAAAATTCAATGGTTGAGAAATAAGCAGAGAAAACTTAATTCTTTTAATCGTTTCTTTTTATTTGTGCGAGGATTGCTTTTTTTACTCCGCTTTCAAAAACTACGGGCACATGAATATTTTCGGGATCATATTTGACGGTAAATTCGTCATAATCTGAAAATACATCGTCAAAAATAAGCTCTAAATAATTTAAATTTAAGTACATTCCCGGAGAATCTTTATAAATATCGCTGACGGCCCTTGAGATTCCAAAGTTAGAATCTTTTTTAACTGATTTTTCTAGCTGTTTAAAGATTTCCATATTTTTTGGAATGACGGCGTTGTAATTTACGAAGGGTGTTTTCTCTTCCTCTTCCATTTTTGTTAAAATGATGTCGGATTTGCTGAATTTGTTGATTGTGTATTGTCCGGGTTCAATTTTGAAATTATCTGTTTGTTTAACCAAATGCATTAATGCGGCGTTGGTACATACAATATTTTCTTTATCCGCAAATAGATTCTCAAAACATGAGTTTCTAAAACACCTTGTAGCTTTTGCGTCTCTTGCCGTTAAGACCCAGTATAATAGAGAAAATTCTTCTTTATTATTTTTTGTAAAATATAACATATAATTTTACTCCTTTATAATTTTAGATTTAAGGTTAAAAACCTTAAAAATAGCCGTTATATTTCAAACGGCATAATTTAAGATGTTTAATCATTGATTAATTGCGGCGCATGTTCTTTTATCAGGTCGTAATAATAGTTTGCATATTTTTGCAGGAGAGGAATTATGTCTTTTATCTGCATTCTTTTTTTATCTTCAATTCTGGCACGATGACAAAACTGGTTTATGCCTTCCATGCAGGCCCCGGTCAGTTCGTGAAATTTTTTCTTCGTAATATAATCTGTCGCTTTCCAATCTGAATAAGATTTTTTTTCCGGTTGTGTCTGCTTCTTAATTTTTCGCAATATTCCCGTCCCCGCATCTTCCATAGTGTCGGCATGAAAAGAAATATGTTTTAACCAGTCCACGGCGATAATTCCGGAATGTAAAGCAATATTAAATCCCCTTTCCTGTTCAATCCATACTGCATCATAAAAAGAGATATTATTTTCTCTTTTTAGGAAATCACATTTTAGATTTACTATACCGTCAAAAATGCGCAGAATTGCCGGCGGTAACTCGAAAAGAACTGGAATTTGTATACAGGTATGATATATCTTACCGGGATGTCCGTATTGCTTACTGTATATGTCCCAGTCCAGCTCGTAATTTGTCCATATAGCGGGTTTTCCTGTTCGCAGTTTTGCCCATTTTGACGGAGTATGTGCCGCATCTGCCGCTGTGCGATAATGTTTTTTTAGCAGAAAACAGATAGTATCATAAACCTTTTTTTGATGTTTTTCTGCTTTTTCCCTGCATTCAAATTGCATTACAGGTTCATCCCACTTTGACCAGCCTGCATTTTGTCGCTGTTCATGTTTTTTAATCGCTTGTTCGTACCATTCTTCTTTTGTCAGGCCGCTGGATGCATACCAACTCTTGCGAATTTTGCTTTTTTGTATCATATATATTCACCCTTTTATAATTATAAATTTACGATTTAATAATCGTATAAAAAGACCTGATTTATTCAGGTCAAAGTATCTGATTATTAAAGATATTTTAATTTTTTGATAATTACTTTGTTAAAAAACATTCTTCCATTATCGTCATAGTTATATACTAGTTGTCCGTAAGATTTACAATGGAAATGTGAATGTATAGAATAATAGCCGCCCTGTAATTCCGGATAAAAAATAAAATCTTTTATTGTCAAATTCGATATCATAATTTCACCCTTTTATAATTAGATTTAAGTCT